>CAZNYY010000262.1:0-3964 GCA_964577335.1 uncultured Oscillospiraceae bacterium
AGTGGGCCCGGGTGTTGGATCCGGCGTGGGCTCAGGTGTTGGCTCCGGAGTGGGTTCGGGTGTCGGAGCAATATATATAACACCCGCATCTATCGTGTAGTTATTAGCATTTAAAACAAATAAAGGTGTTTTGCCGTTTTGAGGGTCTGCATTACTGTCATTATCTGCATACGGGTCACTTCCCTGTGTTGTGAACACATATCCGCTTCCAGCGCTTACCAGGTTAAAGCTTACATAATATGTGCCCTGAGAAAGACCTGTAAACAAATATTCCCCGCCGTTTGATGTGGTTGTAACACTTACAAGTACATTGTTTTCATCATAAAGACCGACTATAACACCGTCCAAACCCTGCTCACCATTATTGAAAATCCCGTCGCCGTTTGTATCAATCCAAACCTTGTTGCCAACTTCATATAAAGGCTCGGGAGTGGGTTCCAGAGTTGGTTCTGGTGTCGGTTCAGGCGTTGGCTCTGGGGTTGGTTCTGGCGTTGGTTCTGGCGTTGGTTCTGGCGTTGGTGTTGGATCAGGCGTGGTTACAGGTACATAAATATCCCCTTCAAAGAGATTGTTATGAACTTCCCAACCCCATGATTTATGGGCATTTAGTGATTTTACTATTACATTACCCTCAACATTACCGCTGCCCGAAGGAGTAAGAGTGGCATAGGGTGCTAAAACAGAACCTTTTAATGAGAACAGGCTAAGTGCCGTCGCCTCATGAAAATTCCAAACCAGTTTCTTATTTCCCCACACATCGCCGCTTGGCTGGGTACCGTTTACAAAAAACCCGGTGTTTTTAAACCCTGCTGTGCTACCCGAAACGTTTATCAGTATTGTTGAGTTTACAGGAACATTTATAAAAATCTCATATTCAACCAATGCTTTGCCGCTTCCCGCAACATTCCCCGCATCTATATGAAAAACGTTGAGTACAGGGTCACTGCCTGTAAGGTAAAGCTGCCCCCAAGTTTCCGTGTATATGGAATCACTGTTATCGAGTATCGTTGCCCAAGATGCAGAGAGGTCTTGCAAATAAGTCTTTGCCGCCGCAAAATCTATTACATCCGCTTTGGCAGCACCCTTGTCACTGCCCCCGTTATGATAAATATTTTGTCCGTTTGTGTTCAGTGTACCCCCATAGGTTGTGTTTCCGCTCTGATTAATCAGGTTTCCGTCAATAACCTTTAGGTTACCACCTACTACTATGGTAGCTTTTGTGGTGTTTGCCACACTTGATCCTACGGTATAGTGCCCAAAGCTTGCATTGCCGCCGACGGCAACTCTTCCCTCTGAGTCGGCACCTGTTTTAATGGCGTCTTCCAAAACAAACAGGTTAAAGTCATTTGCAACACCAAATCTTCTTGTCATGTCGTAATTCCCAAGGTAATCCGGCGAAGCAAGAGCCGCCCCTAAACCGGGCGCTCCTATTACCGAAGTAAACACAAATGTCAAAAGTACCAAAAAGCTTAAATATTTTTTCATAAACTACAATCCTTTCAATTATGAAATTATGTTTTAGTTAAATGCAAATGTACAAAATACAATTCTATGTTATGATGCCATTATAATTAGTATGAAAAATATTTTCAAGGCACTTTACAAAATTGTCAATCAAAATGTAATAATTGGGTATTGCAAATTTCAAAGAATAAAAAAAGAGGGCATCAAGCCCCCTTAAAAGATGTATTAATAATTAGGAACCCCGTAATAATTACACACCGCATTTGCTATCGCAGCCGCAAAATCATCTCCCCTGTCTCTTAGTTTTGCCGCATCCTCAGCGTTTGAAATAAAAGCGGTTTCAATTAAAATTGCGGGCATTTCCGAGCGCCTTATAACCGCAAGTTCCGGCTTTGCCCATACCCCTCGGCTTACAGTGTTCAAATCTCTTGTTATTTCCTCAACAATCATATCCGCAAGCGGATGCACGGCATTGCCAAGCGTATGAATATAGCATTCCGTACCGCTGACGGCGGGCGATGTAAATGCATTCGCATGAACCGAGAGAAACAGGTCCGCCTCAAACTGGTTTGCCATATCCGCACGCAGTGCAAGGCTGCCGGAGGTGGTTCCATCCCCCAAATTATCCGTCAAATTCTCCCTTGTAAGTAAAATGTCAAACCCCGCATTTTCAAGTATTGCACCAAGTCTTTTAGAAATTTCAAAGTTCACATCCTGCTCACGAAGACCGTGCCCCTGCGCCCCCGTGTCATAGCTGCTGTAATTATGCCCGGCATCTATGCAAATTTTTATTTTATTCTTTCCTGTAATCTTTGCAGAATAAGTCACAACTGCATACTCCGCCCCGTTTAAAATATCTATATTAAGGGCTCTCTTCGCATTAATCACAAGGCTTGTTTTTTCCCCGTCACAGGAAACCTCAATACTGTTTACAAGGGCATTGTTTATACTCACGGTACATGTTTCAAAACCGTCCGAATATCCTTCCACAACGTACCTAAACCCCTCGTCGTCCGCCGATTTAAGCACTGCACCCGCCATATCAGGTAAATTTATAGTACGCCGACTGTTGTCTAGTTTGATGTTACTTACAGGTTTTCCCTCACCAAAGGTGACTATAACCTTATCGTCTTTATTTAAAACAGAATATTCCGAAACTTTTTCCAAATCCACAACAACTCTTGTATATTTATCCGCATGGTATGCCCATCGTACATTTTTTACAATCCTTCCCGCTTTTTGTGTTGCACCGTCGCCTAAGGGTGTGCCAAACCCCAAAAAGTCAAGTACCATCCTGTCCGGTGAGGAAAGAAAAGAAATACTAGGTTGGGCATCATGGCTTGTGGAAATTTCAATTATATCAGCAGTCCCCGAAACCCTATTTTCAACATTTGTCACAAGCTTGCCCGAGCTGCTTATAAAAACAGATGTGTCCTCCCCCTTCCACTGCACGCCCCAGCCTAAGCTTTCCGAAATAAAACGAAGCGGAACCAATGTACGACCCGTAGTATCCGCACTTCCTACAATTTTCGCCGGCACGTCCATATACTTCTGCACGCCGTTTACAAGGGCAACACTGCTGTCTATTATAAAGGATACCGCCAATCCCCCTCGCTCAATCTTTACTTCCTTACTGCTCTCATTCCAAAAAACCGATGCCCCCATTTGTTCAAACACACTTCTGACAGGTACCATGGTGCGGTTTTCTATTATAAGCGGCGGCACATCCGGGGTTAGTATTTTTCCGTCAAGATAAAGCGATACGGCGTTTGCCGTATATTCATGCCAGCTCCCGTCATAATAAAACAATCCGTTTGCCAAGGCATTCGGAACAAATGCTGTGAAAATTATAAATGTCAATAACATTAAAGCACTTATTCGAAATTTATTCATATGTATCACCGCAAACCTTTCGCTCATATACCATCAGCTTTCGCCCAAATAAAGCAAAAACCCTTTAAATCCGACGTTCCTTAATTAACATTTAACAAATCTGTAACCTAATCATCGGTTTCCATCTGCTGCTGTCGATTTTTCTTTGTAATACCGAAGTGGCGATAGCAGTTTTGTGTCAGCATCCTCCCCCTCGGAGTGCGATTTAAAAAGCCGATTTGCAGAAGATACGGCTCATAAACGTCCTCAATAGTCGAAACATCCTCGCCTATTGTTGCGGCAAGGGTTTCAAGCCCCACGGGTCCCCCGTCAAAATTATTTACGATTGACATAATCATTCGCCTGTCAACATTGTCAAGACCGATTTTGTCAATTTCAAGCATTTCAAGCCCCATGTCCGCAATTTCACTGGTGATAACGCCCCTGCCTTTGACCTGCGCAAAATCACGCAGCCGCTTTAAAAGCCTGTTGGCAATTCTGGGTGTTCCCCTTGAGCGGGACGCAATCTCAGCGGCACCATCCTCCGCTATATCAATCCCCATAATGGCGGCGGAACGCTTTACAATTGACATAAGCTCGTCATTTGAATAAAGTTCAAGCCTTGTAA
>CAZNYY010000263.1:0-3938 GCA_964577335.1 uncultured Oscillospiraceae bacterium
ATAACATAGCCCCGTGATAAGAGTGTTTTTATTACTATTTGTGCCGGTGCGGGGCGGCGGAACGGAGATTTTTTATGAGAGTAACGGGAAATATGTTGTCCTCAAATCTTTTGGGGAATTTGTACAACAACTTAAAATATTTAAACAAATATCAAAACCAAATTTCCGACAATAAGAGGATACTGCGCCTGTCAGACGACCCTATCGGTGCGGTCAATTGTGTGCAGATTGAGAATGACATAAAAAAAACGGAGCAGATGGCAAAAAACATTTCTGATGCCCAATCATGGCTCACCCAAACCGAAACCGCCCTGTCCGAGATGAACGGTATGCTGGTAAGGGCGAAGGAACTGGCGATAGATGCGGGTAACGGAACTTATACCGAGGAGCAGCGCCAAGCGGTGAGGGAGGAGCTTTTACAGCTTAGAGATTTGTTTTTGGAAACCGCAAACACAAAATTTACAGGGAAATATATTTTTGGCGGTCACAACACCGTGACAAAGCCTTTTTCGGTAAACGGAGGGGTTTTGTCCTACAACTCCATAGAGGATTTATCTTCGGCTACTCCCTCTGAAATTAATGCCGAGGGGGCACAAAGCCGCCAATACAGGGTGGGACCTCAAAGTGTTTTTGACGTTTCGCTGAACGGGTTACAGGTAGTGGGAAGCGGGGAGGATAATTTATATAATTTGTTTGAAGGGTTTATAGGTTGCATAGACAGCCCTGACCTCACCCCCGAAATTGCATCATACAGCGAAAAGTTTTCAGCCGCACAAGGAAAAATCCTAACCCTTATTGCGGATGTGGGGGGCAGACAGTCGGGGCTTGAGATTATGGCGGACAGGTACGAAAGCGAGGATTTAAACCTAAATGCGCTATACACAAAAATAGCGGGGATAGACCCGGCGGAAACGATTACTCAGTATAAAATGGCGGAAACGACATATAACGCCGCCCTTGCGGTTGGAGCGCAAATTATTCAAAGGTCACTTGTTGATTTTCTGAGGTAGAACATGGATTATTTAAGAATTTCGAGAACTTACGGGGAGTTGGGAGTTAAAACAATTCCCGCCAAACTTAAAATACACAGTATAAGACCTCGGTTTACAATGAAGCAAAAGCCGCCTGAGATGGTGGTAAACCGAAAGCCTGCACGGGTTGTGATTGACCAAAGCCAAGCCTTTGCCGACAGGGGGAATAAAACCATATTTCGGTTGATGGACGAGTTTGCCAAATGGGCGGCGGATATTTGTGCGGAGGCAATTGAACGGATTGCGGCGGAGGGTACAAAAATTGCAAAGGCGGGTGCATCCCGGGGCGAGATAATGCGCCAAATTCTCATCGAGAGGATGACAGAGAGAAAAACCGAGGTTAATATTGCCGTGATGTCGGCGGGACCCGAAGTAAAGTGGGAGGAAGGCTTTTTGGAAATTAACTGGATTATTCATCCCCCTGAAATTGAATGGGAAGTTAGTGCCAGGGCACAAATTGAAACCGAGCCGCATTCCCTTGAAATTTATGTAAGAAAGCACCCCAGCCTCACAATTGAGGTGGTTGCAAAAGAAAACAAGCATAGCAGAATAAACAGAAAAATATAGTTTTGCGGAGGTATTGTATGAAGATTAACACTTCAAGGTTTGGGGAAACGGAGATTGAGGACGAGAAAATTATAAAGTTTTCAAAAGGTATTTTGGGCTTTGAGTCGTCAAAACGGTTTGCACTGATACGGGCGGATGAAACCATGCCCCTATATTGGTTACAATCAATGGACGAGGATATATCGCTGCCCTGTATAAATCCATATGAGTTTTTCCCTGATTACGCACCGATGGTGGACAAGAGCGGACTTAGTGAAATAAAGGCCAAGGATGTGGAAACACTTTTAGTGCTTACGGCTGTTGTAGTGCGGGAAAACCCGCTTGACACCACTGCAAACCTTGCCGCCCCGATTGTGGTTAACATTAAAAACAACATGGGTGCGCAAATTGTTTTGCAAAACACTTCCTACGATGTGCGGGAGCGGCTATTCTCCGAAAAGGAGGGTGCGGGAAATGCTGGTACTGTCAAGAAAGCTCAATGATAAAATTGTTATAGATGAGGATATTGTTATAAGTATTGTGGAAATTGACGGAGACAGGGTGAAAATCGGTATTGAGGCTCCGACAACACATAAAATCATGCGTGCGGAGCTTTTGGAAGAAGTTAAAAGCACAAATATGGAAGCGGCACAGGTTTCAGAAGAAAGCGTGGGAAAACTTAGAACTATTTTCAGTAAAAACAGTTAAAGTTTATATAATATCCCACGATATAACTTATGTAAGTTAATTTGGCATATAAGCGGTATGGATGCCGCAAGGCGCCTGCGGAAGTATATTGATTTATGTGCCGGGTTTTACTTAAATAAAAGGCATGGATGCCGAATTTTTAAAATCAAGGAGGAATTTACAATGCGTGTAAACAACAACTTAATGGCGATGAACGCCAACAGGTCTTTAGGGCTTAACACAGTAGAACAGGGCAAAAGCCTTGAAAAACTGTCATCGGGGAAGAGAATTAACCGTGCGGCTGACGACGCAGCAGGTCTTTCCATCTCCGAAAAAATGAGAGGGCAAATCAGGGGGTTGACACAGGCATCAAGAAACGCTCAGGACGGCATATCCTTCCTGCAAACCGCAGAAGGCGCTATGGACGAAGTAAGCTCAATGCTTGTAAGACTTAAAGAGCTTTCAATTCAAAAAGCTAACGAGACTTATGACACTGACGACATCACAAATCTTGAGCTTGAAATGACCGAGCTTAGCTCCGAAATCACAAACATTATAGACAACACCACTTTCAACGGTAAAAACATTAACGAAACAATTGACGTAGTTTTGACAGATGACGGCGATACGACAACAGAAATTGGTGCTGACATAACTCTTAGCGTAACCCTCGGTTCAAGCTCTACGACATCAGACATTGAGACAGCTATTCAGGAAATCAACACTGCACGCTCAACCTTAGGCGCACAGCAAAACAGACTTGAGAGCGTAAGCCGCAACTTGGATTCGACAGTAGAAAACCTTCAGGCAGCAGAGTCACGCATCAGAGATACAGATATGGCAAAAGAAATGATGAACTTCACAAAGAATAATATTCTGGTCCAGTCCGCAACAGCAATGCTTGCACAAGCAAACCAATCCCCTCAGGCAGTTCTTTCCCTTCTGAGGTAGAATTTTCAGTGGTTTAAACGGGGTCGGATTTATCCGGCCCTTTAAACCCGCACAAATGCAGATTAAATTTCCTTAAACGGGAGTGATTATATGTCAACAATAGGCAGCAACACAATAAGGTTTGTAGGTATATCTTCGGGGATTGATGTGGACACCATTGTTTCGACGCTGATAAATGCCGAGCAGATGAAAATTGATTCGATTACACAGAAAAAGACTGCACTTGAATGGAAAAGCCAGGCGTTAAAAGATGTAAACTCCATGGTTTCGGGATTTATGGTTAAATATTTCAGTGCATCATCGCCCCTCAACAACGTAAAATTAAATTCGTCTTTTAACACGAAAAAGGTCACGGCAGACTCAAATATTTCGGCGAATATTAGCGCCTCGGGCACTGCTTTTGAAGGTTCATATACAATTGATTATATTTCAAGCCTTGCCGCACCTGCCGAGGTGATAAGTGCGGCGGGAGTGTCAGGCGAGAATAAACTTTCCCCCTCCACTGCTTTGGGTGAGCTTGGCTTGGCGGTGGGACTGCAATTTTCCGAGGTGGCAGACGGAGAGGACAGCACTAAAAATATTATTGCTTTTAATATAAACGGAGTGGATTTTTCCTTTCGGGATACCGACAGCCTGCAAACGGTAATAAATACCGTAAACCGCAGTGGGGCGGGGGTTAATATGTCATACAGTTCGCTTTCGGACAAATTGACAATAAAATCG
>CAZNYY010000264.1:0-3937 GCA_964577335.1 uncultured Oscillospiraceae bacterium
TGCGTGACATTTCCCCGAACTCCGTTGCGGATTGTTACTTTTCAAAAGACGGGCTTTTGGCGGAGATTTTTGTGAACACAAAATCCGTAAAAGGCACGGTAACCGCCACAGCATATGATGGCAAAACACTGTACATTCAGGATGAACCGTATTATTATTCGGAGTATTTTGAAACATATTATTTGAATGCCGTATCAATCGGTATGTCTGTTAATATTCATCTTACCGGGGGCGGCAAGCTTGCAGCGCTTGACACAAGTTCCTCCCCGCTTGAGTTTGGGTACCTTGTTAATATAGCAGTTACCCCTGGAATTGAGGGTACGGTTCAAGCAAAGATATTTACCGTTTCGGGCGGGGTAAAGATTTTTGATTTTGCGGACAGGGTTATGGTTGATTTGAAGTCACCCGTCCCCCCTGCCAGCCTGCTTGGTATGTTCCCCTTTAAAGACGGTGTGGCAGTTAAGGAACAAATTATTTGTTATTCGCTAAACTCCGACGGCAAAATAAATGTAATTGATACGGAGTATTCGGGCAGTGACAGCTATTCCGCCCCGCCGACAACGGGGTTTATAGATGAGCAGTCCGATGGCAGGGACAGATTAAGGCGTTTTTCGTTCCCGAATGACGATACCAGCACACAGGTTTATTACAAAAACTCGGGTTTGATTGTTCCTTATTTTACAATAGGTGACCAAACTCCCATAATCCAAGTCAGCGTCGACAAGAACCTTGAGGACGCAAACAGGTTCAGGGTGACAAGCCGTTCCATATTTAAAAATGACGATAGAATTTCATCAATGAAACTGCGCCCGTACAATGTTAATCTTGCGGGTGTTGCCGAGGTGCTGTTGTATGTTGACGAGGAGGCAGGCGGAGAAACCCTGCCGGCAGAACCTTCAAACGGATTGGTTGTTTCTTTTGCAGAGGCAGTCACACCCGATGGTGAAAAAGGTCTTAAACTGACACTTTATACGGGGCAGAATAATGTATTTGAAACATATTATATTATAAATGATACACTGCTTGCAAACCTTTATACCGACGAGAACCGTGATGCAGGAGAGTTGCCCCTCTCAGGAGGCGACTATGTCAGGTTCTCCGCAAACTCCCGCCGTGAAATAGGCGCAATAGCAAAGGATTTTGATTACAGCGCCCAAAGACTTCTAAACTACACAAGCGGCGATAATGTTGTGCTTAGGTATTACCACGGTAAAATCTATTCACAGGCGGGCAATTCATATATGTTTACACCCACCACCAATGTAAGTGATATCGCACAAGGTAATTTTCAACTTTATAACCTAAGTATTTGGGACAATGTGGTAATCTTTGATACACAGACCGAAGAGGTCTTTCCCGCATCTTCTGCGGACGTGGTTTCATATGTTCAGTCGGCGGATATGAGCAGTACGGTTTTAATCCGCTCCAGATACGCAACAGGTACAAATATGGTTATATACAGGTAGAAATATTTTAAAAAGAGGTGTAGCGTTTTGCTACACCTCTTTTTGGGATGTAATCAGTTTATAAACCTTTACATTCGAAAAGCGCATCTGACAGTAAAGCGGCACTGGCGGCATCAATTGTATTTAGCTCTTTGACCGACCTTATAACGGTTGCTGCCGCAAGAGAATAGAACGACTTTTCCATATATACTTCTGCGAGGGACAATAAAACCCTTGGACTGTCTACCATGTTATACACATACAAGAGGCGCTCAAAAAGCTCAAATTCTCCGCAGTCTAATATAATCTTTAAAATTTCAGAGAAAAAATCCATTACCTCATTGGGCTTTTCCTCCGCCAGTATATTTCTATCTTCCTCCCCCAAAACAATGATAATCTGTTTTATAAGCTTAGCCTTATACGGGTTTAAGTCTTTTTTTACCATGCCAACAATTTCATAAAGCTTGTGAATATCATCAGTATGTGTGATAAGCGACGATACAAACAGAAAAATTGCATTTTCCTCGAATGCACCAATAAGGATATTAGACTTCCCTTCCAGCCGAACATTTTCCAAAAAGAATTCTATTGCATTTTCGTATTCTTTCAAATGAAAATGATATTTACCCCTTAAAAGGTTTTTTTCATAAGCATAACCTTCGGTTTCTTCTATGGCGCTTAAATGTTTTTCGCACACTCCGCACAGTTTTTGCGTAAGCAAAATGTCCGCAAGCATAATGCGGTTTGGAATATGCTTAGGTTCTGCAAAAAAAGCACCCATTGTTTGTTCAATGTCCTCTGCGGTTTTGCCCGACCGCTTTCGTATTTTTGCAATGGCGTAAAGTATACCGTAAAGATTAGGGTTTGCCTCCAGTGCTTTGGCATAAAACATTTGCGCCTTATCAAAATCCTTCAATTTTTCATAAATTAAAGCACTGGATAAAAGCGGTTTTATAGTTGCACAATCATCCGAAAACTTTATTGTAGGGTGAGGCTCTCCCATTTCCATGGCTTTTTGGAAACATTCAAGGGCCATGGTATATCTTCTGTCCTCCATAAAGACTAAACCCTTTAAATACATCATATCCGTACAGCCTGAATAAACAGACAAACCCTCGCCAAGCACAGCCGCCGCATTATCAAACATACGCAGTGTATAATAGCACATAGCCATACGAAACAGCAGATGCGGGGCATACGCTTCATGAGGATTATATTTCATTTTGGCACTGCCGAAAATAGATATTGCTTTTCTATAATCTTTAAGCGCCATGTACTCGTTCCCTAAATTGAATAGTGTAAAAGGGTTTTGGGGGTCCTTCTCCAGTTCTTTTTCCAAAATGGGTATATTCCTATTGCGCTTGTCTTTCTTTTTTGCAACATCATCAAGGTATCCTAAATGATGAACACCTATATCCGTAACGGCAAAAAGTTTATTGATAGGCTCTGTTTTATTGTCAGTTCGCATAATCTGCTCATGAATATCCCCCTTAAAACGGTACATGCCGTTGTTTCGCACAAGGCGAAGGGCATTATGAAGTGTATATTGCCCCGAGTTTGCCTCACCTATATAATTATAAACCACAAAATGAGCCCCATCCAATGCGGTTGTCTTTACAAAATCTAAAAGTTTTTTGCTATCTTTATCCATCAATCTCTCGTCCGCATCCAATATCAATGCCCACTCATAAGAAGATTTTTCGAGAGAATAATTTCGTGCGTCACAAAAACTGTCATTCCACCTATAAGTAAAAACCTTTGCACCAAATTCTTTTGCAATGGCTAATGTTTCATCGGTCGAGCCGGTATCCACAATTATTATCTCATCCACTATATCCCTTACACTAAGCAAACAGTCCCCCAAAAATTCCTCCTCGTCTTTTACAATCATGCAAAGGCTTATGCCCGGCTTTTTTGTAATCATCCTCTTCTCCCCTCCGTCGGAATAATAGGCCGCCGATGCCATATCGGCAGCCTATTATTCTTATTATAGAAACAGTTTATGCCTGACCGTTAAAGTAAGTGCTAAACGTGGCTGTTTCCGCACCTAAATTATATTGAAGCCGAATATAGTTGGCAAAGTTGCTTACAGCCATATAGAAGGATTCGTTTCCGTCAATAACTTTGTCCGTGTAGAACGGATCATTCATATAGTTTGCTTCATCAGTGGTGGGGCTTATTTGCAACGAAATTGTAATTGGTGTTGCGCCTTCGTTGTAAATAAAAATAGACCCTACTTTTAAAGTTGAAATGTCAGTGTCCGGCAAGATAACTCCTGTACCTGTGACCGAAGTGCTGATAACAGATGAGGACGTAAAGCTGTTTGCCCCTATTGTTACGGGTGCTGTAATTTCCGATACAGTTACAGGTGCGGTGATTTCCGACACGGTTACAGGTGCTGTAATTTCCGATACAGTTACGGGCGCTGTGATTTCTGATACCGTTACCGTTCCCGCAACCGTCAAGCTTGAGTTTCCGATTGTTACAGGTGC
>CAZNYY010000265.1:0-3901 GCA_964577335.1 uncultured Oscillospiraceae bacterium
CACATGACACAATTATTGCCCGCCCCAGCCGCCTGTCTGCTATAACACCTATATCCACAAAGTTTGAGCCGGCTACATTTTTAATTTCCGGCAACTCTCCATTTTCATAAACCCTGACAAAGAATTCATTCCGATAAAATTCCCTGTAAATCTCGGTAATTTCCTCGGTAGTCTTGTCGGCGGTTAAATTTACATATATTGTGGCAAGTATGCCTCTTTTTATGGGGATTAAATGGGGCGAGAATGACAATACAACTTCTTCTCCAGCCAAAACCCCTATCTCCTGCTCAATTTCGGATGTGTGCCGATGGGTTGCAAGCTTGTAAGCCTTCATAGTTTCCGTCGCCTCACAGAAACTGAAGTCCAATGAATTTGAACGCCCCGCACCCGTAACACCGCTTTTCGCATCTATAATAATGCCCTTAGTATCTGCATATCCGCTCTTTATCAGGGGTGCAAGCCCTAAAATAGAACAGGTTGTATAACAACCTGGGTTTCCTATAAGCCTGCTTTTGGCAATTTCAGCCCTGTGCAATTCAGGCAGCCCATAGACCGAGTGACTTAAAAGATTGGCGGATGTATGCTCCTCACCGTACCATTTCTCGTAAACCTTTGGGTCGTTATACCGAAAATCACCCGACAAATCAATCACCGCTACGCCCTTTTCGTAAAGTTTTGGAACAACTTCTTTGGATGTGCCGTGGGGCAATGCGCAAAAAACTACATCACTTTCACCGGCAACAAGGTCAATATCAAGCTCCGAAAGCGTAATATCACAAACACCCTTTAAATTTTTGTATATATCGGACATTTTTTTGCCGCAAAAGCTTTGCGAAACAAGCTGTTTTATTTCAACATCCCCATGCCCGCACAAAAGCCTGACAAGCTCGTACCCCGCATATCCCGTTGCGCCAAGCACTGAAACTTTAATCACAAAAATCAACTCCCAAAAACATATTGTTTATAATTATACGTTATAATTTATAAAATTGCAATAGTTTTGAGAAAACTTTTCCCCTAATGTCCTGTCAACTCTCCATTTTCCCATTTTCCACCGGTCACAGTGTTGTTTGAGCGGTAAAGCTTTCCTTCCCCATTAAATGCGCCGTCCTTCCATTCCCCTTCGTAACGGTCGCCGTTTGCCCATTTGAAAACACCGTAGCCATTGAATTTTTCATCAATCCATCCGCCGGAATATACATCCCCGCTCATCCATACAAAGGTGCCCTCTCCGTTAAACTTTCCGTTTTTCCACTCTCCCGTATAACTGTCACCGCTGCTCCACACCAATGTTCCCGTGCCGTTTATCTCATCATCCGCAAACTGTCCTACATATCTGTTTCCGTTTGCATACAGCAAAACACCGTCTCCGTGGCGGCGGTTTGCCAAAAACTCTCCGCTGTACCTGTCGCCGCTGGGATATGTCATCATGCCGTACCCCTCTGCCATCCCGTTCTTTATTTCCCCCTCGTAAAACCTTCGCCCATCCAAGGTGAGAGTTCCCCTGTTGTCCTGATTGCTCCATGAAATTTGGGGGAAACTCTTGTTTGGTAAATCCCTGTGAATAATGTCCATCACCCTTTTCCACAGCAGCGCTGCGGGGTTCGGTTTGCCCGAAAGCAGGCGCTCCATGGATTTGGGGACGTCATGTCCAAACCACACCGCACCTACATAATATGGGGTATAGCCCGCAAACCATCTGTCCTTGTCCTCCGATGTTGTACCTGTTTTCCCCGCCGCAGGCATCCCACCTGACAGACGTGCCCCCGTACCTGTGCCCCTTTCAACCACGCCCCAAAGAAGCCTTGTCATTGAATATGCCGTCTGCTCACGCATGGCAATATGGGTGGATATCATCTCTTTTTTATTTAAAATAACTTCGCCGCTGTGGTCATAAACCACCGAATATGTATGCGGCTGCCTGTAAATACCCCCGTTTGCAAAGGGGGCATATGCCGCCGCCATCTCCTGCACGGTCATACCGTCCGTCAGTCCCCCCAAACTAAGGGGGCTGTAACTCTTGTCAGTATATTCCTCACCAAATCGTACTTCATTTTCAACAAGGGTGGTAACTCCCAAATTGTTTTTCATAAACTCAAACGAACGCTCGGGTCCCACAAGTGTCAAAACCTTTACCGCCACCACATTTATAGACTGTTCTACTGCGGTTCTCACCGAAACATTCCCCCAATAACCACCGTACCAGTTCTTGGGTGTCCACCCTTCAATCGTGTATTCATCATCGGTAAAAACGGTGTCCTCCGTTATAATCGCCTGGTCAAGGGCGGGGGCATACACCGCAATGGGCTTTATTGCAGAGCCCGGCTGGCGCAGGGACTGCGTGGCACGGTTTAGTGTTCTCATTGCTCGGTTTTCCCCTCTGCCGCCGACTATTCCCTTCACCTCCCCCGTGTACGGGTCCATTACGACCATGGCGGCATTTGTCATATCTTCGGACACGGGGTCGGGAAAGTTTGAGTTGTTTGTAAACACATTTTCCATCCCCTCCTGAACCGCTCTGTCAACAGTCGAGTGAATTTTCAAGCCCCCTGTATACAGAAGTTTTGATGCCATTGCACGGCTGTACCCCTTTTCGCTTTGTAGGTCATCAAGTACATCTTCCAGTACCTGGTCCACAAAATATGCGTATTTGCGGACTTCTTCCTCCTCCGCAGCCACCGCAAACTCCAAAGGCTCTTCTGCAGCACTCTCATACTCCGCTTGATTTATAAAACCCACATCAAGCATTGCCCCGAGTACCACCATTTGTTTTTCCTTGTTCTCCGCCTCGTTTAAAAAGGGGTTGTATTTTTGGGGCTGCTGTGTTATCCCTGCAATCGATGCCGCCTGCGCAAGAGAAAGCCCGGTCACATCCTTTGCAAAATAGCTGTGCGCCGCCGCCTCAACCCCGTATGCACCCTCGCCGAAAAACACTGTATTTAAATACAGTTCCAAAACCCTTTCCTTGCCTATTTTTCTTTCAAGCTTTGCCGCAAGCCACATTTCTTGAACCTTTCGCTTTACGGTCACCTCGTCATTATCGGTAATGTTTTTTACAAGCTGTTGGGTTATTGTACTGCCGCCAAACGACGAGTGCCCCTTTGTTAAATATTCAAAGGCGGCGTATGCTGTCCTTCGTATGTCAATTCCACTGTGTTTCCAAAACCGCCTGTCCTCCGTTGCGATAACTGCATTTTTCATATGCTCGGGTATCTCGTTAATACCGACCCAAACCCTGTTTTGCAAATCATGCAGCTGCATAATTTCTTCATCCTGCCCGTCAGCATTTTTTGCGTATATAAAAGATGTAAAGTCAAGCTGCAATTGGTCGATATCCATTTTGGGTGCCGCCTGTATCCAGGCAATCAAAACAAAGCCTGCCACTAAAAAAGCCAAAGTCACAGCCCAAATAAAAGCATATAAAATCAGCCGGCGCATTGTTTTTGCCCTCAAAACCGTACCTCCTGTAAAAATAAGCAAAAACCCGCCTCGCACAGAAGCAGGTTTTTACAGCACTATTTTATTACCAATTTGTAAGACTTCTGAAAACATCCCATGAAGGGTCGGCATAAAACCTGTGCCCGCCCTCGCCTATCACAAGACGGCAGTTATCGGGATAACCCGCCTTTTTATAAATTTTCTTCATTATTTCAAAGGTTTCCATAACCCCTGAAATCTTGAAAATTTCATCTTCCCTGCCCGCAACCACCACAAGCGGTCTGGGGGCAATAAGTCCTGCCAAATCACCCATATCGGCATATTTTGCTATATGGGGGATATAGTTGCAGGTGCAATGATGCATCGGTACTATCGAATCACGAAAAGTGCATACGCTGCATGACGGCATGGCTATCTTAATTCTCTCGTCCATGCAAGCCGCATAAAAAGTTGCCGTACCCCC
>CAZNYY010000266.1:0-3895 GCA_964577335.1 uncultured Oscillospiraceae bacterium
GAAATCGTGTAACGGTTAACCCCGTTCGAGGGTTCGAATCCCTCCCTCTCCGCCATTTGCGAGGTTTTTACCTCGCTTTTGTTTTGCGTAAATTCCGTAAAAATATTTTTATGCTTTGACGGGCACAGAAAAAGGGGCTAATCAAAGCCCCTTAAATTCACCCCACATAAAACGTTACCCCCCCAAGTGTTATATTCAAAAAAACTATTGACCGAAACGGTTTATTGTGTTATTATTAGCATATAAACCGTTTCGGTTTATATTAATGAATGGGAGGAAAAGATAATTGGAGATTTTTTTTAATTTACCTATGAAGAAACAAAATTTAATTGTTGATGCAGGATTAAGAATATTTGCAATACACGGATATAAAAAAACATCTATAAGTGATATAGCCAGTTCCGCAGGCATTTCCAAAGCAATGGTATTTCATTACTTTGGTACAAAAAAAGAGCTATACCTCTACTTAGTAAATACATGCGTTGAGAGTATTAGTAATGAAGTTACGGAAAAGTTTGATGATAGCATTACAGATTTATTTGATAGAATTTTGCATGCCGGCAAGCTTAAAGTTGATTTGATAAAAAAACATCCCCATGTCCCTTCATTTATTCAGAGTGCATATTTTGAAACTGATGATGAAGTAAAAAAAGAGATAAGAGCTATTTTCAGTAAAGATGATGGAAACACTCTGGGAAAACAAATAACTTTTAACGGTGCGGATTTTTCAAAATTTAAAGATGATATTGACCCAAACCTTGTTATGAACATGATTGACTGGATTTCCGAAGGGTACATGAGTAAAATGACAGGCGCTGAAGAAGTAGATTTTGATGAATTATACAAGGTGTTTGAAGAATGCTTGCAGCTCTTTAAAAGAAATTTTTACAAATAATTATTGGAGATATATGGAAAGGGGGAAAATTATTATGTCAAACAGTGTTATTGAAATAAGAAATCTTTCAAAAGACTATGGAAAACAACGAGGAATTGATAATGTTAGCTTTTCTGTTGAAAAAGGCGAAATTTTTGGTTTCATTGGCCCTAATGGCGCCGGGAAGTCCACTACTATTCGTACATTGTTGGCATTGATTCATCCAACATCCGGCAGTGCCACTATTTTTGGAAAGGATTGCATCAAAGATGCGCCAACCATTGCACAAGATGTAGGGTATCTGCCATCAGAAACATTTTTTTATGAGGGAATGAAAGTTAAAGAATTACTTGAATACACAGCTAAACTATATGGAAAAGATTGTACGAAGCGAATTAACGAGCTTACAGAACGACTTAAATTGGACACCGGCAGAAAAATTCGCGACCTTTCCTTTGGAAACAAGAAAAAGGTGGGGATTGTTGCAGGGTTATTGCACTCTCCCAAACTGATTATTTTAGACGAACCTACCAGCGGGTTAGACCCTTTGATGCAAGAAATCTTCTTTGAAATTCTGAAAGAAGAAAACCAAAAAGGAGTGACAATATTATTTTCTTCTCACATACTCAGTGAGGTGCAGAAAATGTGTGACCGTATCGCCATTCTTAAAGAGGGTAAAGTTATTAGTCTCCAAAGTATACACGAATTGCGTTCCAACACATATAAGAGAATTCAATTAAGAACACAAGAACCGGTCCCTAAACAAGCGTTTACTTTAGAGGGCATTTCAGAATTTAAACAGCAAGAGGAAGAAATCAGCTTTATGTACAAAGGAAACGTTAATCAGCTAATAAACAGCTTTTCGACTATGGAAATAGTGGATATCTTTATTGAAGAGCCGTCTCTTGAAGAGATTTTCATGCATTATTATCAATAAAAAGGAGGGCGATAAATGAACATTTTTCGATTTGAAATGAAACAATATAAAGGTTCAATTTTTATTTGGTCTATAGGGCTATCGGCTGCAATCCTATTATTGCTACCTATGTTTGTCACATTCACGGGAGACCCTTCTACTGTAGCGTCATTGGCAAATAACCCTATGTTAGATACCATGGGAATTAGCATTGATGTGTTTACAACCACAACAGGAATTTTCTCATATTTGAACAGCATTATTATTGTAGCTGCTGCAATTCAAGCATGTAATTTGGGGCTTTCTATTATCACGAAAGAGCATATGCAAAACACTGCTGATTTTCTAATGACTAAGCCCTATTCAAGAGCAAATATCTTTTTTTCAAAATTCCTCGCTTCTCTTTGTGCAATTGCCATAATTGGACTTTGTTACTTCATAGCCTCTTTTGGAGCAATCACTATAGTTTCAGAACAAGGATTTTCATTCAATCACTTTTTCCGAATTTATTTGATTTTTCCTTTCATCCAGGTGTTTTTTCTGCTGCTTGGTATCGTAATAAGTGTTGTAGTGTCAAGAGTTAGTGCCACTCTACCCGTATCATTGGGGCTTGCCTTTGGCTTTTATGTGATAGGGCTATTTTCCAATGTAGTACAAAGTACCGTTGCAAGGTTATTTTCGCCATATAGATATTTTGACATTAACCTTGTCTTAGCATCAAAAAATTATGAAGTTGGTTTTCTCGCTCTATTTTTCATCTTGTTACTATTATTTTTTGTTACGAGCTACATCATTTATATCAGAAAAGATATGAAAATGGTCTTATAACGCAACAGCAGAAATTTTTTCGATTGTAGAAAAAATTTCATACAATAAAGCGTTTCAACGAAGCGGGAGATATGCTCGCCGCCGCCTACACTGCGTTTAAAGGCGGGGAATATCGAGCGAAGTTATAGGGAGGCGAAAAAATGAAAGCTATGGTAGGAAAAGAATTAAAAGAAAATCTAAGAAATTTATTAATTTGGATAAGCGCAATGCTTGGTATGATTACAATTGGCGCTGCGGAATACCCTATTGTTATAGAAGCCGGAGAGGAGATAATGGCCTTGTTTGAATCTCTGCCCCCCGTTTTAGCGATTGTTTTTGGGGCGGAAACTATCCCGGTTCATACACCTGTAGGATATTATATAATGATGTACTTTTGGTATTGCATCATCGCTTTTACACACGCAGCCGTATTAGGCGCTACAATTATTAGCAAAGAAGAACGAAACAGAACAGCTGAATTTACTTTTACGAGACCATTTCCCCGTAAGTATATTGTTACAAGTAAAATTATTGCCGCTGTAGTGAATGTAGCCATTATTACAGTAGTCACATTCATAGGTAATATAGTACTGTTAGCCCCGCAAATGGAGGGAAAAGGCATTCTTGGCGAAATAGTGATTACTTTGCTGTCTATGTTTTTTATTCAAATACTATTTTTATTTACAGGACTTCTATCTTCCGCTGTCTTTTCAAGCTATAAGAAAGCTCTTTCTTTTTCAGCGTTATTCGTTGTTTTTGCATATACTTTAAGAGTGGTTATTCAGGCTGTTGGAAATATTGATTATTTAAATGTTTTAACACCTTTTATGTATTTTAACGGTCCGGGTCTCGTTGAAAATGGAATTAGTATATTTTACCTCTTTCTTACTATTGTGATAAGTTCAATCTCTGGATACTTAACATATGCTAAGTATAAAACCCGTGATTTGCATAACTAACGGCAGAACTATATTTGTTAAAAACTATAAAACCCACGAAATTAAGTAACGACAAAGCAGCATGTCACACTGTTGGCAAGAAACGGAGCAGACACAAACGCCATTAAAATGATTTTAGGGCATACGGACTATGCCTTTACTGCCGACACATACACCCATGCGGACGTTGACTTTTTGAAAGAACAAATGAATAAACTTTGAGATATAGTATACCCACAATATACAATCGTCAGACTTTAAGCAATTAAAAGCAAAAGAAAAAACCGTCTAACCCTAATGGTTAAACGGTTTTTCCGTGGTCTGAGTGGGGAGACTCGAACTCCCGGCCTCTTGAACCCC
>CAZNYY010000267.1:0-3894 GCA_964577335.1 uncultured Oscillospiraceae bacterium
CTAAATAATCGTTTGCCATTTACATCTCTCCTATATTCAAATCAAACCGCGCTTTTATCGTTTATATCAAACCATATATGCCAGCCGGTTCCAAAATCAGCTAAGTATTGTTCATAAGGGATTGTGAATACGCCATCCCAGCCCTCAGAATTAGCTTCGCCGTCTTGACAATACATTGTTACGGTCAACTTATTCTCGTCGTAATCACGAATTTCACAGAACTCATCCTGCATATAAGCGTAATAATTGCCGACAAAAACATCTCTGTAAAAGTCTTTTTCTCCATCGTTGCCATCGGAATAAGTTACCCAAGAGCGCCCAGTATCGATTCTTGCAGAAGCCCCTTTGCCAACACACTCTTTATTTGTCAATACATTGTGTAGCTTCATATCCAACCTCTCTTTTTTTTAATAATCGCTATTCGTCCTATACATGTCGTAAAATTCATGCACAGTGCAATTTAACATTTCTCTAGCGCTTCCACCAAACCTACCGCCGCTTACATACCGCACAGATATACTGAGGGGATTTCGGTCTAACTCTTTGCATTGTTCAATCCATTCTTGAATCTTTTTCTTTAGCCCTATAATGCTATCGTTAAGGATTAGCGACGTATTAGCATTTTTACTTTCTCGTTTGCACCAATAGAAAAAAGATATTAAGTAATCATTGCCCATCATATTTCTCCTAAATTCGCATCAAAGCGCACTTTGATGCGAACTGTATTATTCTACAAACCCTCGTATATCAATACCGTTCTCATAAAACAACTCTGAAACACTTTTTGCGCTGGGAAGAGTTCGCCGCCTCATAGAGTTTAACAGCTTTTCGCTTCCCGCTAACACAAGCATTTTTTCGTCAAACCTTGAGTGCTTATTGAAAAAGCTTATTATATGACTTGATATCTGCTCTATACTTTGCTCCTTAACAAACTCAAGTGTTACACACCGCACATTATGGGGGAAAGAAAACCGTTCATCGGAAGGCTCGCAAATAAATTTAACAATACAAGGGTTGTAATATCCCATTTCTTTTATGTGAATTTCCATATTATTCTCTCAACAACTTTGTGTAGTACTCCAGTTGCTCATCGCAAGACAAGTCGACATCAACAAAGTTTTCAAGTGTCATAGGGGGATACCCATCGCCTCCATCCCCATTTACCGCATAATTTTTCAAATAAATCTCATATGCAAGTTTTTCAAATTCTTTTTGCTTCATAATTTTCTCCTAAATTTCAATCAAAGGAATGTTTTATCGATATCTATAGCAGTATTTCATATACTGTTTCGCAATCAGTTTGCTTTCCGTTATTGGCATCAATCTCGCATTTATAAACAACAACACTGTAGTATTCCGTTGGCTCTAGTTCTTCAGCGAGTACTTCTGCGCAAACTATTGCTTGTTGTTCAATGTTAAGATGGGGGTGAGTGGCTTCGCTATACTTGGCTTCTTTTTCACCTTGCCCTGCCTCGTTATAACTAAACACCTCGTAAACAATCATATCAAATTCTCCTTTTATCTAAGCCTACTGTTTGTTTAACAGTTCGTTTAAATTATTTAAAAGCTCTTGCGCTTGCTGGCTATCTATCAAGATATCCCACGCATACTTATCGCGTTTTTTAAGGTTGCTTGTGGAATAATACATAATGCTCACATCGCCATCGTTATATTTTGTAAACTCCAACAATCCGCAGCCACCGCAACTACATTTAAGGATAAACTGGTTGTCCGTGTTTATGATTG
Organism: uncultured Oscillospiraceae bacterium; assembly: GCA_964577335.1. Lineage (GTDB taxonomy): Bacteria > Bacillota > Clostridia > UMGS1883 > UMGS1540 > CAZNYY01. The sequence goes on from CAZNYY010000267.1 coordinate 1,747, forward strand.
GATTAGTTGTCTTTGACTTAATCACTTGTCTCATACGCTTTTACCTCGCTAAGCCGCTCTTCCATTTGTTTAATAAAGGTCTGCATGTGTTCTGCTGCACTCTCTGCCGTACAAAAAGACTCGCTGTCTATAATACACTCTGAACACTCCAAACTAAGCATGAAGCAGCTTTCGTCGTCCTCGTTATCAAAATCACGGGTAACATATAGCCATAGATCATTATCGCCATCGCCTGTAGTAGCAACTATATCCATAGTGTCCGCAAGTCTCTGTGTATTCTTTAAGCAGTAATCCCATAAGTCTTCAGGCTTAACCAAAATCTTTACACTTGGAAAGCTTTCTACCGTTGCTTCGTGTGTTGTAAAGTTTTGTTTTAGATATTCTTTGCACCAGTCTAAAAAGTTTTTTGTAATGCCTTGTTTGTATCGTGTGTCTATCATTTTCGATTCGCTCTTACTGCCGTCATGATTAAATGTCCTTTCAACCATTACGCAAGTTCCGTTCCCGTACTCAAATGCAGGGGATTTCCCCAGTACGAAAACGAACGTTGAATCCCAAAAATGATTTTCTGGAAATTTAACACTAAGCTTAACTATTTGCTTCATATTTCTACCTCAATCAAATATTCGTTTTATCGAAATTTTTGTTCAGTACACACCTAAACCTCAATTCTAACAATGTCTGGCTCTTCAACGAATGGGTTTTGGTAAATAAGAACTCTAAGTTCAGGTGTGTCGTTTTTATCTGTCTTCCTATACACATCAACCGCCGCAATTATTTCATCACCCATCCAGATATGCATTCCATTAGCGATTCCATCGTCATAAGCCTTTGCTTTTAATACCCCTCTATCAGTGTGCACGGCTAAAGCTCTAGCCTCGGCAGATTGGAATTCGCTACTAAGCATGCTTAGGTAGTAATTTCGTATCTCTTCGTCTTGCCACTCATTATCAATAAATTCCGATAAACAAACGGGGGTCATATCATAATCGTGGCTGTCATAATACTCACGCACATATATGCCGTAAGCTTCTTTTTGTATTGATTTTTCTGTCATATTACGCTCCTTTTTTCAATCAAATAAACTTTTTATCAGCCTCGCAGAGGATTAACAGGTTTTCGACGCTTGTGCCAACTTATATATTCTTGAAAACGTTTTTCTCTATCGTCAATCATACATATTTCCTTAAACTCAGTTATTGCAGCTTGCGCCTCTTCAGCTGTAGGGAAGTACATGGTATTCCACATGTCATATATGTCTGCGATTGTATTGTTGCGAACTATCACTTCAACTACTTGAAGTGTATTCTTGCGTCCGCGCTCTTCACCGCTGCCGTCAGGATAAATTCTGTTCCCCACATCACATGCACCCGAAAACAGGGCGCTACCCCAAGCACAATTTTTACAAGTGCCCTGATGGGAAGGGTTGCATTTAGGACATATTTTAAACACAGTATCTTTAATTTTTGGTAAGCTCATTTAAGTTTCCTCGCTTTCGTAGTCACAATTATTTAAATTGATTTCTTCAAAATGATTGCATATCATGTCAATTATGTCGCAATCCCATTTGCTGTCGGGGAGTAGGGGACGAGCGTAATCAGCAAGACCGCTAAACGTTGGCAAGTCCGGAACCTTAAAACCCCCCGCCTCTAAACACTCCTCAAGACTTCTAACGAAGTAATCATAGATATATATATTCATCCGATCTAAAACGCCTGCCGCATTTCCAAAACGGTCGCTTTCTATATCTCCTAAATTTGCACCCTGTATATCGCGAACGCCCCACGTATCGTCTGGATATTTAATAAGCGCGAACTCAATCGTATCCATGAATTCGTCAAAAAGCTTTTCGTATTTGTTTTGCTTCATTATAATTTCCTCCCGCAAAAAGGGCAGTAGTTTATTGCGATGCCATCAGTTGCAATGTCAAATACGTCTTCGAACTCGTTTTTCTTAAGATATAGCCAGCCACGCAACTCTTTTTGCTCGCCGTCGAAATCAAGGTTGATTTGTGCGGTATATTGCTTGTCATCCGAGACATGGGTCTCACACAATAAGTCTTCATAAAAAATACCAGTAGACTTTTTTAATTTACACACGCAATTATTCATCTTTTAACTCTCCAAATTTTTGATAAAACAAGCCTTT
>CAZNYY010000268.1:0-3876 GCA_964577335.1 uncultured Oscillospiraceae bacterium
AAGTCCGTGTAGTGCATAACATCTCTGCCAAAAGGATTGCCCCTATAAAACTTAATACTGCAATCCTCATATTCTTGTTCTATTACCGCCTGACCAAATCCTAAAAATCCAAAACGATTAACAAAATCTAAAATTTCTTCATCAACATTTTTCTTGTGCAGTGCTAACATTCCAATATTCAGTAAAGTAAATAGAATTTCTGTACTATACTCAAAAGGATTGTATTCCCTTAAACTATTGCCCTTTGACTTAAGGTACAAACCCTTTTCTTTATGTTGCTTTAATGTATATGTTTCGTGCTTATACCAAGGGTCAAAATACAAAAGAGCCACTAAAATCACTCCCTTTTTAAAGTGATAATATATTTCTAGATATAAATATTATCACAAATTATATTAAGCAACAAGTATTAGAAATGTTTTTTAAAATTGTTATGACTTTTATTGGTAGAATAGCTTAAAATACAATAAACAGATTGTACAAAACGCTGAATTTATAACTATTTTTCATTTTTAGGTGTCCAACTACCTTCCCTTTTCCCTATATAAAGTGAAGGGTTAAAAATATTTTTCACTTTTAGGGAGGACTTTTAATGCAAAAAGAAAGACTTTATGTTCAATGCGGAGTTTATAACTTTAAACTGTCAGCCTCTGCACAGTGCGTATATTTTTATTTGTGCAAGTGCGCAAACAAAGAAGGGCTCTGTTTTCCTGGGAGGAAAAGAATTTGTAATGAAACAGGATTGTCATTAACTACGATTACCAAAGCCATTAAAGAATTAAAAAGCAAGGGAGCGATTGATTTTAACCCCCAGTTTCAAAAGACAAAATCCGAAACCAACAGACAGTCATCGAACCTCTATCAGATTTTAAATTTAAGTGGGAGGGGAAATAAAAATGCGCCTAAGCAAAGCTGAACGTGAAACCATTATCACTTTTAGTGAAGCAGATTCTATCGCAACCGTCTATACTTTTAACACAAGGCTTAAAAATAAATTGGGGAAGTTGTCGCAGGAACATTCAGGTGAAATTTTGCTTCTTTCCAGAGAAGAACTTGGTTCGGTTACATATTCCGTACCGAAAAATCTAATTTCTATCCGCGCCCCAGTGAGTGCCGAGCAAAAACAACTTGCCAGAGTAAATGCTGTAAAGTATGGTTTTGGGCGAAAATCAAAGGCAAACACCCACACATAAGAGCAAAACCATGAGGGGCAGTGTCATTGCCTTACTCATAAATTAAAACTTAAATAACACGATGTTTGTCGATGTTTTTGGAGCAGGTAACAAGCAACAGGGGCGTGAGAAAGAGAACACAATTTCAAAACTATTTTTACGCAGGTTAAAGCACAGGTGCGCTACCGGCGCACTCTGTGCGGAAAACACCGACCGGCAGTGCCGTTCGGGACGGTTTTGGGGTGGTGCTGTAAAAATATTTTGGTGCTGTTTTCGGTGTTGTGTATGCGGCAATCCGCTTGTTGTAACGGTTTACGATGGTGAAACAACAGGTGCAAGGAGGTGTTTCAGATAGCAAGAAAAGAAGCTCCCATAAAAATAGCAAGCATAGAATTTTGTTATGTTGGCAGTGACTATGATTTTAACAAATTTCTCAGTGCAGTAGTGTATGATTATTTGTCAAAAGACATCTTTTTTACAAGCGAAAATAAGTGTGAAAAAGATTAAATATTGCTGGATATATCCAAAGTTGTGTGGTATTGTGTGTTGCTGAAGGGGGTGGGTTTATGCGAGCATGGCTTTATTACCGGCTCTCACGTGATGACTATGAGGAATTAAATTCTCTGACCAACCAAAAGAAAATATTGATTGACTATGCAGAGGAAAAAGGTTTTGAAATCATCGGTGAATCCTTTGATGACAATGTTAGCGGTATGCATTTTGACCGAGAGGGCATTGAAAAGATTTATGACATCGTGGACGAGGGGAAAATAGATGCAATTATTGTCAAAGACCTTTCTCGTCTTGGGCGGCACAGGACCCAGACGGCGGTGTTTATTGACTACCTTGCCCGTAAAAATGTTCGGGTGCTTTCCGTAACAGAAAACATTGACACCACAAACGAAAATGACGACTTAATTATTGGATTCAAGGGCATCTTAAATGATTTTTATGCTAAAGATATCAGCCGAAAAGTAAGAGCGGGATTCCGTCAGAAGCAGAAGGAGGGGATCGTTATGATCCCTCCTATGGGCTATTTCAAGGATAAAAATACAGGGGAAATAGTCATTGTGGAGGAAGCGGCAGAAATTGTTCGTCAGATTTTCAACTGGTATGTAAACGGCTATGGGTTGAAGGCAATTTCTAAAATGCTTAATGAAAAAGGAATGAAAACTCCTGCATATTATCAGCATAAACTTTTGAACAAGCGACAAGGTAATAACAAACCTGAAATAACTTTTCGATACTTATGGGAAAACAATGCGGTCAAACGTATTTTGCAAAATGAATTCTACACAGGAACTCTTGTTAATCACAAATATGAGCTTAGTAAAATTAACAAAACCCGAAAAACAGTTCCCACAGAAGAAAGATTTCGTCATGAAAATGCTGTTCCTGCTATCATTTCAAAGGAAATTTGGAATCGGGCACAATTTCTTTTAGAGGACAAGGTAAAACGAAATGTCAGAGCTTCTTCCGGCAAGCCTTTCAAACGATATACAGGACTTTTAAAATGTGATGATTGTGGGTGCAGCTTTGTATCAAAAAACAGGTATAGAAAGGATAAGCCTGTACGGATTGAATACAATTGTAATGGTTATCACCGCTACGGCAAAGACCATTGCACAGCCCACCGAATTGATGAAGCAACACTGGATAAATTTATTTATAATGAATTATTCTTGCTTAAAAGTCAGGCAGAGCGCAACTGGCACTGCATTGAATCGGACATTAAAAAGTGGATTTCACAGAAAAATAATATTGAAAAACGTATTCAGGAGTTAAAGTTTAGGATCAAAGACCTAGATAATGAAATAGAAAAAATTCTGATGGAACGTATTAATGACAAGGAAAACCGTAAGGTCTATGACACCATGCTTGCAAAGCGCCGTGATAAAAGGGTCGAGTATTCTTCTGAACTTGAGAGAATTCAGGATATGGATTCTACTATGCAAAAGCGCAAAACAGAGTTTAATCAAAGTATTAATATGATTGATGAAGTTATAGCGGACGGCGGCATTAGTAACACTCACCTGCGCATGTTGGTGGAAGAAATTCGTATTAGTGAAACCAAGCAAGGACTTCATATTTCAATGGATTTCAAAGCCAGATTTGCAACGCATCTTATTATGTACGATAAAAATGGTGATGTTAATTTGGAGGAATTCGAATCTGTTGTGGGAGGTATGCATTCCGAAAGTGAACTGATGGAAATATTGAACTACGTGCCTAAGGGTGTCATGGAAATATATTGAGTTTATTCGATTAATGTATAGACTTCCCTCGGTTTCTGTGGTATATGTTGTGTTGCCGCGAAGGGAGGTGGAAGATATGGCAAGAATTTTAGAGGAATTATATTATGGAAATATCGACCCAAACACCAAGGGTGTCAAGGCAGGCTCCGCTTACGACAAGGCCACACGGATAGCAAGCGACAATGAAGAAAAGCTTCTGATGTTGCTATCGAGAAAGGAAAAAGATTTATTGATTGATTTACTTAGTGCCCAAAGTGAAATTCTCGGTATTACCACCATGGAAACCTTTATCGAGGGCTTTCGGTTGGGGGCGAAATTCGGAATAGAAATTACAGAAAATCCTGATAGCTGTTTTGTAGACATCTACGAATAGCGTCAGGATTTATTTTACCCAAAGGATGTGGAAAAAACAAAATAGCCTTGAAAACCAAGGCTATTTTGAGGTTGGT
>CAZNYY010000269.1:0-3855 GCA_964577335.1 uncultured Oscillospiraceae bacterium
TCGCCGTTTCCGAACAAAGTGAGGAAAATATCGGCGGCGAATAAATTCCTGCGGAGCAATATAATATCTGCTTCTTGCAGATATTATATCATATTTTTAGTAAAAAAACAAGCTTTGAATGCATAAAATTACCTACTGTAGGCATCCGTTTCGTCCTCCGCACTTTTCCTTAAAATATCAGGCCTGAGGATTACTATTTTTTTGTTGCTCAGCGAGCGAATAACACCCTCCTTTTCAAATGCGCTTAGCTTGCGGCTTAAAGTTTCCCTTGCCATTCCCAGATAATTTGCCATTCCCTCCCGGCTAAGGGGCAAGCTTATTTCTATGCCATCTTTCCCAAACACTCCGTATTTTCTTACAAAATCCGATAGCATGGCGGCAATCCTTGCCTCGGTTTTTCTCATGCCACCCGTTTGTAAAATGTTTTCAAGGCTTATTGTTCTTCTCCCCAACTCCTCAATCAGTCTAAGAGAAATTGCCGGGTATAAATTCAAAATTTCACGAAACTGTTTGGTTGAGAAAAATGCGGCGCTGACATTTTGTAGTGCCGTTACGGTATATGCGGCAGCTTTGTTTACAAAAAGATATTGTTCCCCAATATAATCATGCCGCGCAAAAATATACAATATCTTTTCCGTTCCGTTTGCGGTAAGCCTGTATGCCTTTGCACGCCCACGGCATATAATAGTAATCCCGCCGGGCGCTTTTCCTTGACTTAATATGTCCTGCCCCTTGTCATAATTTTTAAAAGTCATGCGATGGGCAAGCTTTTCCAACTCATCATCACCTAAAGACGAAAACAACGGCACCTTTTTCAGGCATGATTCATCTCCGCATTCCATACATTTCAACATAAAACCCACCTTTTTTCATGATATATTTATCATAAACATAAAAAAACACTTTTGTCAAGTGTTTTGTGACTTTTGTCACGGTATCGGATGTGTTAATTTAGTATAATGTACCTGTATTGGGGACACTTTTAAAAATAGGAGGTTACCCATTACACGAAAAACCACTAATTGCGAATGGGGATAACGTGAAAAAACGTTCGTCTCCGACGAAACCTATGCACCGCCGAAATCCTCGTCTGCGGACGAGACGGCGATGTGCAAAATAACCTCTTATCATTCCAAGCCCCGAGATAAGAGTGTTTTAATTACTATATTGTGCCGGTGCGGGGCGGCGGAATGGAGATTATTATGAGTATCAATAGGAATGCAATATTGAATGAAATAAATACACGGGATTTTATTGTTGAAAATTATACCCCGTACGATGGTGACGAGAGTTTTCTGTCACCCCCCACAGAGAGGACAAAGCAGCTTTGGGGAAAGTTGTCCTCCCTGATGCGTGAGGAACATGACCGAGGTGGTGTACACGATATTGACGAGAATACGGTTTCTACAATCACGTCACATGCGCCGGGCTATATTGATAAAGAACTTGAAACCATAGTGGGGCTTCAAACGGATGCACCGTTAAAGCGTGCTATTATGCCATTTGGCGGAATTAGACTTGTGTATAACGAGTTAAAGGCGTATGGACGCAAGTTGCCAGAGAACATCGGCGAAATTTTTAAATACCGTAAAACTCATAACGACGGTGTTTTTGATGTTTATACCGACGAGATGAAAAGGGCACGCCATGCGGGGGTTATAACCGGGCTGCCGGATGCTTACGGGCGGGGACGTATTATAGGGGATTACCGCCGTGTACCGCTTTACGGAACCGACTTTTTGATTGAACAGAAGAAAAAGGCGAAAGAAAACTGTGTTTTTGATATTATGAACAGCCCTGCAATACGCCAGCGGGAGGAACTTAGCGAACAAATACGTTCACTTGAGGAATTGACAGAGATGGCGGCATCCTACGGCTTTGATATTACAAGACCTGCCACTGACACAAAAGAGGCAATACAATGGCTTTATTTTGGCTATCTTGCCGCCGTTAAAGAGCAAAATGGCGCCGCAATGAGTATCGGTCGAATATCCTCTTTCCTTGACATTTACTCGGAGGAAGATTTAAAAAACGGAAAATATACCGAGGAAGAAATTCAGGAGTTTATTGACCATTTTGTGATGAAGCTGCGTATTGTGCGCTTTCTCAGAACACCCGCTTATGACGAGCTGTTCAGCGGTGACCCGACATGGGTTACTGAAGTTTTAGGCGGAATGTGTGTGGACGGAAGACATATGGTAACAAAAATGAGTTACCGCTTTCTTCATACCCTTACAAATCTGGGTCACGCCCCCGAGCCTAATTTGACTGTTTTGTGGAGTCAGCACTTGCCTGAAAACTTTAAAAAATATTGTGCAAATGTTTCAATCGAATCATCATCAATCCAGTATGAAAATGATGATATAATGCGCCCGAAATTCGGTGATGATTACGGGATAGCTTGCTGTGTATCCGCCATGAAAATAGGCAAGCAGATGCAGTTTTTCGGTGCCCGTGCAAACCTTGCAAAAGCGCTTTTGTACGCAATAAACGGCGGACGGGACGAGAAGGACGGGATGCAGATTGCACCCGAGTTTGCACCCATTACCTCTGAATATCTTGATTATGATGAAGTTGCAAGAAAGTTTGACACAGTGTGTAACTGGCTTGCGAAACTGTATATAAACACACTTAACGTAATACATTATATGCACGATAAATACTGCTATGAGCGTGTTGAAATGGCGCTGCACGACGAAGAAATACTGCGTACCATGGCTTGTGGCATTGCAGGGCTTAGCGTTGTTGCGGATAGCCTTTCCGCAATAAAGCATACAAAGGTTAAAGTTATAAGAAACGACGAGGGACTTGCGGTTGATTTTGAGGTTGAGGGGGATTATCCCAAATACGGCAATAACGACCCCGAGGCCGATAAAATAGCGGTTGAAACCGTGAAAAACTTTATGCAAAAACTGCGTCGTGTTCCCACATATCGTGGCGCATTGCAAACCTTGTCCGTGCTTACAATCACCTCAAACGTGGTTTACGGAAAGAAAACAGGTTCAACCCCTGACGGACGTAAATTGGGCGAGCCGTTTGCACCCGGTGCAAACCCCATGCACGGCAGGGACAGCCGTGGCTGTGTTGCCAGCATGAAAAGTGTTGCAAAACTGCCGTATGACTATGCGGAGGACGGCATTTCCTATACCTTCAGCATTGTTCCCGGTGCTTTAGGAAAAACCGCACAACAAAAGACCGAAAATCTTGTTTCCTTGCTGGACGGATATTTTATTGAGGACGGACATCATATAAACGTAAATGTTATAAACAAAGATGTTTTAACCGATGCCATGGAGCATCCCGAAAAATACCCCCAGCTTACAATAAGGGTAAGCGGATATGCTGTAAACTTTATAAAGCTTACGAGGGAACAGCAGCTTGACGTGCTGCATCGTACCTTCCACGAAAGGTTTTAACAATAAAAAGGTTTCCTTTGTAAACATCAACCCCCTGCCTCCAATCTTGGGGGGACTTTGGTAAACTTTTATGAAACTCGGAAATTACAACTTAAAAGTAGTAATTTCCTAACGTTATAAAAAGAAAGGCGGTGGCAAAATGGGCGTTTTAGGACGTGTTCATTCAATAGAAAGCTTTGGCACATTGGACGGTCCGGGTGTGCGTTACGTTTTGTTTTTGCAGGGTTGTGCAATGCGCTGCCTTTACTGCCATAATCCCGATACATGGCAAATTCATGCTGGCGATGTTATGGATTCGGACGATATTGTGGAGGACATTCTCTCATACAAACATTTTATAAAAACAGGGGGTGTGACCCTGTCGGGAGGCGAGCCGCTTTTGCAGCCCGAGTTTGCGGCTGACATTTTAAAAGGATGTAAATTACATGGAATTCATACT
>CAZNYY010000270.1:0-3843 GCA_964577335.1 uncultured Oscillospiraceae bacterium
TTCATCCATAGCACTTGGGAAATAGAATTTGTTTTGCGTAAAAGGTACTGTAAGCGTAAAACCATATGCCGCAGTGTACATAAGCCCTGCAATAATTAAAACGCTTAACAACAGTCCTATAAGACTTTTTGCCTTCATAGTGCAAATCCTCCTTAGTCGTTAAGTATGCCTTGATATTCATAAATTTTAAAACATCACAACGAAAGTATTATATTCTACCTGTTAATGTAAGTCAAGGCTTTTGGGAAACTTTGCTGATTATTTTAAGGGCAATTGCACATTCCACCCTTTTTTTCTCAAGCTCACAGCCTATTTTGTAGGGCTTGTCCATGCCGCCGGCATAGTTTTCCGATGTTGCGATGCATCCCCCGCTGCAATAAAACCTTGCCCAACAGGTTTTGCATTCTTCCTTTGTGTACACATTCAGTGAAGAAAGCTCACGGCTTTTCACATCATCAAAACCCCCGTCAATAACACTGCCCATCCTCTGCCCCGCCTTGCCCACAAACTGGTGGCACGGGTATATATCCCCCTCGGGCGTTACGGCAAGGTATTCATGCCCCGCCCCGCAGCCCGATATCCGTTTTATTGCACAGGGACCGCCCTCCAGGTCAATCATAAAATGGAAAAAGTTAAAGCCCCTGCCTTCTTCCTCCCGCTGCACCATAATTTCCGCCAACTTCTCGTATTCCTTTTTAATGGCGGGCAAATGTTCTTCTTTTATAGAGTATGGCACATCTTTCGGCGCCACCACAGGCTCAATGGAAATCTGTTTAAACCCCAAATCCGCCAAATGGAGAACATCCTTTGAAAAGTCAAGATTTTGCGCCGTAAACGTTCCCCGCACATAATAATTGTCCTGATTTCGGCTTTCGGCAATTTCAAGAAAATGAGGAACAATTTTTTCATACGTTCCCCCTCCGCCTACATATCGCCTTGTCTTATCATTTACTTCTTTTCTGCCGTCAATACTTAAAACCACGTTTGACATTTCTTGGTTTATGTATTTTTTAATTTCGTCATTCAGCGCAATCCCGTTTGTTGTTATGGTAAAACGAAAGGTTTTGCCGTGTTTTGCACCCTCTGCCTTGGCATATTCAACAATTTCCCTCACCGCACCGAAATTCAGCAGCGGCTCGCCGCCAAAGAAATCAACTTCTATATTTTTTCTGGCGCGGCTTTTGCTTATCACAAAATCAATGGCACGCCTGCCAACCTTGGGCGGCATAAGCCCCGCAGGTCCGCTGTAGTCGCCCTTGTTTGCAAAACAGTATTCGCACACCATGTTGCAGTCATGCGCAACATGAAGGCAAAGTGCTTTTATTGCGGTTTCCTTCTGCCAGTCATCCGCCAGTTCCTCATGCCAGTCATCGGAAAACAACGCCCCCGCCTCCACAAGCCGCCGAACCTCGCTGTGCGCCTCCGCAATGTCGTACCTCTCGTACTCCCCCAAAAGTGTTTCGGCGCCGTGCCAATCAAGGTTGCCGTCCTCCATAAAATCCAGCAGCTTGTATGTAAGCTCGTCCACCAGATGTACACTGCCGCTGTTTACATCCAAAACTATATTTAACCCTAAAAGCTTGTATTTATGTATCATGAATAAACCTCACCGTTTAACCCCGATTTCAGCATTATTAGAACCCTTATCCAAGGCCGTGCCAAAGACAGGGTTCTTTATAAAAGCCGTATTTATTTCTTCTCACATTTTTGGTTTGCAACCGTGCATGAAGTTTTACATGCCGATTGGCATGACGTTTGGCATTCGCCGCAACCGCCCTCCCGAACTGTTTCTTTAAGACTTCCAAAAGCTATTGTTTTAATGTGTTTCATGAAAAAGCACGCCTCCTTAGTACATTTTTATCTAATTTTTTATCTAATCTTCTTTCTGAAATTTGCACCAAAAATACCGCCCAAAGCACCGGACACGACCCCCAGGGCAAGTGTTTTCAAAAACTCACCGCCCAGGGAAAAGCCCCCGAACATTATTGAGCCTAAAATCAGCATAATAAAAACATAAATTATGCCTGAGAACCCTCCCGCAAGCCAGCCACGGGTTCTCCCGCGCCTTGCGACGAAAAACCCCGCCGCAAAAATGCTTATTACCGTTGCCGCCGTCACACATCCCGCCGCCGCCGCATCCGAAATGGGACCGTATGTGGTAAATGCCGATAAAACCAGCAGTGCAACAGCCGTTACAAGCATTGCTAAAAAAACCATTTTTAATGTTGTTACAATTAAACTTGTGCCGCCCCCGCCGTCGGCAGGGCGTGAATAATCAAGCCTACTCAAAGCACCATTACCTCCCCCCGAACAAGATATTAAATCTTATTCGGGAGTCGGGCAAGTTATTCCTTAACCGTCAAACATTCCTTGATAGCCCATCTTGCGATTTTAACCTTGGACTTATCCGCAGAACCTGTTTCTATAACAAGGGTATCGTCTTTTATTGATGTAATTTTCCCGTATATACCCCCGATACTGAGAATTTCATCACCTATTTTCAGCGCCTCAATCATGGACTTCGTTTCCTTGTCCTTTTTACGTTGCGGACGGATAAGCAAAAAGTAAAAAACCGCAATCATAAGTATAAATGGAAGTGCGTTAGCCAAAAGCACCGGAATTGTTTCAGGATTCATTGTATACCTCCTTTAATATTTTATAATACATTATAACCTTATTTTAACCGTTTAGCAAGGATTTTTTCAAAAAACTTCAATCCATACTCCGAATAACCAAAAGATACCCGTCCCTGATGTCAATTGCCGCATCACTCGAAACAATTTCGTTGCTGATACCGACAACCGCCCCCGAGGCAAGATTTGCCCCCGAAAGAGGGTATTTAAAACCTTGCAGACAAACCCCCTTAGCCCCTCCGAATATGGGCAAAACAGAGATGTACCCCGCATCTTTTTTCAGCGTGGTTTTTTTGTTTATTACCGTGATGCGGTTGTTGCCGTCGATTATCCACCCCGTGGCACCGCTGTCCAAAATAAGTTTCAAAAGCCATATGTTTGCCATAGTATGGTCAAACCTGCCGCCCGCCCCGCCAAGTATTAAAATTTCATCGCACCCACGGGACAGCGCTTCTATAACCGCCAAATGCGTGTCGGTTTCGTCTTTTTCCGATTTGGCACGGATAACTTGTATCTCGGAGGGAAGCTCTCCCCGAAAGCTGTCCATGTCCCCCACCAATATATCGGGTGATAGCCCCATCTCCACGGCACTATGATACCCGCTGTCGGCGCATATCACAAAATCATCCGCCCGTGCCCCAAAATGGGTTCCCCTGCTGATTTGCCCCCCTGCGACTATAACCGCCCTTGCCAATTATCCCACTTCCTTAATTGCTTTTATTGCCGCCGCAGGGTCGTCCGCATAAAACACTGCCGCCCCCGCCACAATATTTGTAACCCCCGCCGCCGCAATTTCGGCAGCATTACTTGGTCCTATACCGCCGTCCGCCTGTATTTCAACATTTTTCGACATTTTTCTTATCTCTTTTATTTTCCAGGTCATGTCGGGGATGTATTTCTGCCCTGTAAAGCCGGGGTTTACCGTCATCACAAGCACCAAATCGCACAGGTGAATAATATTTTTTATGCTGTGTGCAGGCGTTCCCGGGTTTAGGGACACCCCCGCCATACAGCCCCTCTCCTTTATTTGCTGAAGGCATTTGTATATATGCTTTTCCGCCTCTATATGTACCGTTAAAATGTCAGCCCCCGCATCACAAAATACATCCACAAACCGCATGGGTTCTTCAATCATCAAGTGAACATCCAAAGGGATGGAAACACTTTTTTTCAGCATTTTCACAACATCGGGCCCAAAGCTGATATTGGG
>CAZNYY010000271.1:0-3823 GCA_964577335.1 uncultured Oscillospiraceae bacterium
CAAGGGTATTGTAGTCCGTCCAGTCTTGCAAAACCACTCCCATAGCCGGCCCACGACCCAAGTCCGCCCCCGCCCATTTAAGGGAAACATCACCCGAGAGAACCCTCTCGCTTGATGCGGGGAACCCTGCGGCGGCTACATTTGAAGCCTTTGAAAAGTCCGCCAAAATATGGTCGCTGCTGCTGCTCTCCCCTGCGTCTGTGCTGCGAACTTTGTTTGCATATATTGATGAAAAATACAACTCTGTTCCCAGTTTAGGCACACTGCCCCCGTAGCTTGGGAAAAGTTTTACCTCGGTTATATTCCTAAAGCACCCCGGCTCGTTCACTTCGGTAAACACGCTCTCCTCCCCCGTGTATGGGAACGACAGCACACGCCAGCCCGTCCAGTTAACAGTAAACTGTGTTGTGTAGTAACTGGGGCAATCATTATGCTTTGCACCCGAAATAAGCCCCAGTGTTACATCCATTCTTGTATTCGCCTTTGAATACACCCACATTTCTATATAGTTGCCTTCTGATATGTCCTTACCACCGGTTGGTATTGAAACATTCCTAAATATATCCGCCCCTGCCCACTTCATTGAGAAGCCGCCTGCGCTGCGGGTGTACACGCTTGAGGCGGGCAGCCCCGTGCGTGTTATTTGGGAAATGCTTGTAAGGTTAGCAAGCAATGTGCTGCTTGAGGCGGAAGCTGCCGCAGGCAGCATTCCGCTTATAAACACCACTGCAAGAAAAATTATGCCAAGCTTTTTAAGCATTCTAAAATCATCCCCTTCCATTATTTGTATACCACTATCACTCTGTTTAAAACATACCTTGCGTAGAGGGCTAATCTGTCCCCTTCAGATACATCGTTTAAGCTGCCTGTTGTGACCTTCATGCCTTCCTTGGCGCTTGTGTCACACACCACAACACGAACTCCCTTTATGGTCGTTCTCTCCATAATGCCCGTGTCAAGGAGCATTTCAGCATAATCGCCTTCTATCTTTGTAATTTCGCCGCCAATCAACCTGAATATCACGTCAAAAGCGGTGCGGTTTGCGTACGATGTTTGATGGTTTAACGCATCGTACAACAGGTAAAGGCTTGATATCTTGCCTTTTCTGTCCATGGCATATTTTATTATGTCACCGCTGCCAAGGCTGCTCTTATTCTCGTGGAGTGCAGCCCCGCCTCCGAAGTTTTGGACTGCGAGATATGCCCTTGTGTTTATTTTCTCGTCAGCCAGCATCAAGCTTCTCTCCACCGAGTCTTCAATAAATGTAAGCTTTGTGGCAGACTCCCCTGTATCAGGGTCAAGCACCTTTGAAACATCGGTTATTACAGCAGGTGACTTGTCAGCCACTATCGTGTCGGAAAGGGTTGACCTGTAATTTACTAAAATGTTCGGCATTGCGGATGTTGTGCCGATTTTGTATATCTCAATATCATTCTCGCCGCGGGGACCATTAACATCCTTGTTTACCCGCACAACCGTTTTGTCGTTAAAAGCGCTTATTCCCGAAACCACTACATTTTCATCGGTGAAAGCACCTGTGCCATGCGGCGGAATTTCCATCACCATGGTTTTTTCGTCAAAAATAAGCCAGTTGTCAAAACCCCTTATTTCATATCTGTAAGTTTTGTTTGCCGTGCTGCTTACCCCTGGCCACTCAAGCAGGAAGTAATTAATTTTAAAGAGCGGATATATGGGAGGATTATTGTACTCTTGCAAAGTATTAATTTCATAGGGTACTGTAATACTTGTTATCTCCCCCTCTTTGTTTGTGGTGTATATAACTATGGTCGAGCTTATCTCCCCAATTGCGTTTAACCCGTTGCCCGATGTTGAATACACCGTGGTACCTGCCATTGTTTTAACCGCCACTCTGGATGCAAGGTCATAAACCGCAAGCGTACCGCCCGCCTCCAAAATTTGAGCCTGCTTTTTCTCAAAGTGATTACCATCCTCGGAAACCTTTAAAAGGAAACCGTAGGCATCCCCGCCCGCTGAAGTGGCAAAAGCTATTCTTCCGAAAATATCGAGATACAGCGAATAGTTGTCCCCTACACGAAGGGTGCCCAAGCTATCCTGCGGGTCGTCGGAAACCTCATATTCCTCGCCGTCCACCTGTACCAACTGTTCTCCCTCAATGCTTACGCTTTGAACCTTGCCCTGCAAAACCCTGCTTGACACCTCAAAACGTATTTCACTTTTGGAAGGGCTTTTGTACACGGTGATAACATTGTTCTTAGCCATTTTGCCTATTTCCACATTCGATATTATGTTGTCATAATCATCAAGGGCAATGCTTGTGGTTGTTTCATTTGCAAGCGTGCCGAAGATTGTATTTTTATATGTGTCGTATCTGTCAAAGGACAGGTTATAGTATTCTTCCGACATAATAACATCATAAATACCGTCCCCATCATGGTCAATAAGCGTTACACTGCCGCTTTGGGGCATCATTTTTTCCCTGTCGCTTCCTTCCACGGCGTCACCATTATAAGAGAGCAGATAGTTTTTGCCAACCGAGAGTATTCTCTCTTTGTCGTTCTCAAATATGGTGTAAGTTCCCTTTTCATAATCAAATTCCGCTATCCTTTTTGCAGAAAGATGCAAAATTGTATTCTTGCTGCTGTCCACATACATTACTTCTTTTTCATCTTCAACTAATTTGTAATAGAAGTCGGCAAACCTGCCCACCTTGCCCTGTGTTAAATCACTTCTTGTTTTGTAGGGCACGCCGTCAATTTCTATGCTGTCTTTTTCGAGTGTTCTTTTTCCTGACACGGCGGTGCTGTTGTCTGCCGTTATAACACCTTTATCCTTGTATATCCCCCAGTATTCCGTAAGGATATTTCTATCTTGTTCTATCAGAAATTCCTGCTGGCTTCCGAAGGACTGAAGAATTAGCATATCGGTATTCAGCGCATTGTATATAAGAATGTAAACTGCCGACCTTGAAGCCGTACCGCTTTGCACATTTATATTTTTAAGCATTCTTCTTTCGCTTGCCATCATAATGTACGAGGCGGGGTATCCTGCATCAGTTCTCATAATCCTGTCAAGATTTGTCATCCTGACAGCTACCGTTATTGCCTGCTCCATTGTTGCGTTTTCGTCCGGCAGAAACATTCCGCCGCTTGTACCCGAGAATATACCCGTTGCGGTGAGTGTGTTTATCGCATCATATGCGAAATGACCTGATGGAACATCCGCATAAACACTCGGGTTTCCGCTTGCAATACCGTCAGGGTAAAGCGCCCTTGCCGCCAAAACCGCAAGTTCTCCCCTTGTGATTGTCACGGGGGTGTCATCTTTTATGTCCTCATCCAAAACAATGCCTATCGCCTTTAGGAAGGCAAACTCCTCCCCTGTTTCGGAATTTGCAAACAAAGCGGGTGCGGGGGCTTCCTCCGCCAAGGCCCAAACACAGGACAAGGAAAAGCAAAGTGCCAATAAAATAGCCGTTATTTTTTTAATCATTTTATTACTCCCTCCTCCAAAATCCTGTTGATAATTTTTGATATTTCGGCTCTTGTAATCTTTTCAAGGGGCATGAAGGTGCCGTTTGCATAGCCGTTTATAATTTTGCCCGCCGCAAGTGCTTCAACTGCATCTTTTGCGTAACCCGAAACATCTCCGTCGTCCGTAAAACTGATAGTTTCTCCCTCAAACTCTGACCCGAAGGATGATGCAAAACGGTAAACCATAACCGCCGCATCCTGCCTTGTCACACTGTCGTCAGGGTTAAATTTACGGTCATACCCTGTTACA
This sequence comes from uncultured Oscillospiraceae bacterium, assembly GCA_964577335.1. Lineage (GTDB taxonomy): Bacteria > Bacillota > Clostridia > UMGS1883 > UMGS1540 > CAZNYY01. Next base: position 3,763 of record CAZNYY010000271.1, read on the forward strand.
AAACCGGCGTTTTGTGCCACGCCCACATAGGGTGCAAACCAGTCGTTTTCTGACACGTCCG
>CAZNYY010000272.1:0-3810 GCA_964577335.1 uncultured Oscillospiraceae bacterium
GTACTCGTATTCTACGTTAATTTTCCCGCCGTCAGGCGTATATTTTATTGCGTTTGACACAATATTTGTCACAACCTGCTCTATACGGTCACGGTCACCAAAAAACGGGGGCAGGTCGTTTAACTTTTCACATATCAGTTCATGATTGTGGTTTTTCGCCTCAATACTAAGCTTCCCTACAACCTCGCAAATAAGCTTTTCAAGGGAAAACGTCGTTTTAACAAGGGCTGTTTTTTCATAATCCAACCTTGAGAGGGTAAGCAAATCCTTAACAAGCCTTGTCATCCTGTCCGCCTCGTTATTTATAACCTCTAAAAAGTTTGCTTCCATCGACTCCTTTTCTGCCGTGTCAATCAAGGTTTCGGCATAGCTTTTAACCGTTGTAAGAGGTGTGCGCAGCTCGTGCGAAACATTGGCAACAAACTCCCTGCGTGACATCTCCAGCTTTTCCTGCTCGGTAATATCCTGAAACACAACAACCACACCCTCGGTTTTCCCGCTTTCAACCATGAAGGGAGCAAAAAACGCCTTTAAATGTTTTTCTCCCTGTATAATGCTCCTCTCCACTGTCTTGTAGTGCCCCAAATACAAAAGCTGCGCTAAAGTTATATCAGCATTATATGCGGCAAAAAACTCGTCAAAAGAAATATCTTCATCGGTTAATGACAACATTTTCACCGCAGCAGGGTTCTTATGCAGCACACTGCCGTCACGGTTAAACGCAATAATACCGTCGGTCATAAACCGCAAAATGGTTTCAACCTTGTTTTTCTCCCGGTCAATATCGGCAAGGGTTTCCGAAAGTTCCTTCGCCATGGTGTTAAAGGTTTTGGTCAACTGCCCTATCTCGTCCCTTGATTTTTCTTCAATTTTATGCTCAAAATCCCCGGCGGCAATCCTCTCCGCCCTTTTTGTAAGCGATGATATAGGGGCTATAATCGTCCTTGACAATATAAGCCCTAAAATGGCGGAAATCACAATCCCCATAAACAGCGCCCAGAAAATAATTGTAAAAATAGCCCTCAGAAGGTCAAAAAGTTCCTCCTTGGTATCACTTATATATATAATATACCCACGCTCCCCCGCATCTATGGGGTACGCGTAGTCCATTGTAGGGTCACTCGGGTTTATCGAGCCGCCAACCCCTCCCGCCATTGCCGTCAGAAGGTTTTGGGTAATCTCAACACTTCCTTCCTGTGCGCCGTCGGGGTCATAATAAACAGATGCCGTTGCACTGTCTAAAACATAGAATTTGCGAAACGAATCAATCCCCATTCTTATTGCATGGGCATCAAGCACTTCCTTCATATCTTCAAGCGGCTGCTCAGTTTGCGCCGCCTGGCGAAGCTGGGACACGAAATCCGAAGTGAAAACCCGCTTCTCCATCTGCTCTTTAAACTCGGTATGATAATAGCCGCTGATATTGTTTAGAAGAAAGGTGCCCACCACAATCATCACTGAAATAATCAGCAATATAAATACGGTCAGCACCTTCCACTGAATACTTTTAAACATATTCTATCCCTGTTCTTTTTTTAAATAATAACCCACTCCGCGCTTTGTAATTATATAGCCGGGGTTTCCCGGGTCATCCTCAATTTTTTCACGCAGGCGCCGCACCGTAACATCAACCGTGCGTACATCCCCGTAATATTCGTATCCCCACACTTTTTCAAGCAGGTTCTCCCTTGAAAAGATTTTGCCCTGCTGCTTTGCCAGGAACTTTACAAGCTCAAATTCCCTAAGTGTAAGGTCAATTATCTCGTTATTTTTTATGACCTCGTACCTGTCACAATCAATAGTTATGTCACCAACCCGTATAATTTCGCCGCTCTCATCTTCGCCGCCCTCAGGAAAAATGCGGCGCAAATTTGCCTTAACCCTCGCCATAAGCTCACGCACACTAAAGGGTTTTGTGATATAATCATCCGCCCCAAGCTCCAGCCCCAAAACCTTGTCAACTTCCTCTTCACGGGCAGTGAGCATGAGAATTGGCACATTTGACTTTTCCCTGACTTTTCTGCAAACCGAAAACCCGTCCATAAGCGGCAGCATAACGTCAAGCAAAATCAAATCAGGCTCCTTCGACAGGGCAAGTTTAAGACCTTCCTCACCGTCCATAGCCGAGACAACCTTGTATCCTTCTTTCTCCAGATTAAACTTTAAAATATCCACAATGGGCTTTTCGTCCTCAATAACCAAAATCAATCTCTGCATAACAAGCTCCGTTCCGCCGCTTATAATCGCACATTTCAGTGTTTTTATAGCAGACCGAATTTTTTTCGGTATTTAAGTGCCGAAGTAATATATATAATTTTATATCAAATCAAACATGATGTCAAGCTTTATTCATGCCTCAAAACTCAATATCAGTAACATTAACATAAACTGCCGCCATCAGAAAGACGGCGGCAGCTTATACTATCTTATTTTTTAGCTGTAAAGTTTCCAATCCATCAACATTCTTGCAAGGGCTTCCATGTAATAGTAGTCACCCCAAATGTTACACTCGTCAACACCGTTTTTCTGCGGCTTTCCGTAAACTGCGTGCAGAAGAAGTCCGTTCGACTCGGGTGTATCCTTGGTGCTGTAATTTTCATACAGCGACAAAACTATATGCTTGGATGCATTATCATAGATTTCTTTGAGCGGGTCGGAATCATCCATCCACTTAAGCGCCTCTAAAATACCGCAAACACCAATTGCAGAGGCGGACGAATCACGCTCCTCATCACCGTCCGTAAAAATCAAATCCCAGTACGCCACATAATCCTCCGGCATTCTGTTTAAGAAATAATTTGTAGTCTTTTTAAATGCTTCCAATGCCTGCGGGTTCTTTTTGTAAATGTAGGTAAGCATGTGCCCGTACATTCCCCATGCCTGTCCTCTTGACCAGCAGGAATCATCCGAATATCCCTGTGCGGTTTTGCCCATCTCCGGCTCTCCCGTTTCGGGGTTAAAATAAAATGTGTGGTAAGTGGAAGCATCTTCCCTAATTATATTATTGGTTGTTGCAAGAAAATGGTCATATGCAACATCATGATACTTTTGCTCGCCCGTTACCTCGCTTGCCCAGAAAAGCAGCGGAATATTCATCAGGCAGTCTATAATAAGTCTGCGGCTTGCCTTATCGTCAATATTCCCCCACGCCTGTATGAATCTTCCCTTCTCATGATAGCGTGTCATAAGATTGTCCGCCGCCAAGATAGCCGCTTCCTTAGCTTCTTCGTTCCCCGTAAGCTTGTACGCCGCAACGCATGAAGGAATGTACAAAAAGCCCATATCATGGTGGTTTACACCCAATTTTTCTTTTATTCTCTTTGCATATGAGGGAATTTGCCCCTCGGCAACCTTGCGGTACTTCTCGTCACCCGTCAGTTCATACGCAAGCCAAAGAATTCCCGTCCAAAAACCCTGGTTCCACCCCCCGGTATTTTCTACCGCTTCATAGACATTGTTTGTGCTGTTATGCGACGGAAACTTGTCAGAAAAAACCTCTAAGTTTGCGTCAATTTTCTTCAGTGCCTCGTCCAATGCCTCACGCAGCTTCGCCTCGGTAAGCTCAGGGCAAGGTCCGTACTTGGCAGGATTTTTAATACCCTCATCAATTATTTTCATAATAATCTCCATTCCGCCGCCCCGCATCGGCACAAATAGTAATTTAAATACTCTTATCGCGGGGTAAGGAATGATAAGAGATTATTTTGCACATCGCCGTCTCGTCTTAGGACGAGAATTTCGGCGGTGCATAAGTTCCGCCGGAGGCTAACGTGATTTTATCACGTTACATCTCCATTCCGCCGCCCCGCA
>CAZNYY010000273.1:0-3798 GCA_964577335.1 uncultured Oscillospiraceae bacterium
GGAATAAATTCAAACTGATTACCTTTCTGTTACTATTATATAACTTATGCCGGTCGTAATATGTCATAATAGGTGTGATTTCTTTGACATATTTTGGCATGTTCCACCGCCGTAAATTTACTATTGCGGCAGAAGACTTCTTTTGTTATAATTAATTTATAAGATATTGTAAATGAAAGGAAATGATTTTAGATGAAAGAGATTATTTCGCTAATTTTAGGACTGGTGTTAACTGCTTGCTCGGTTACCCCTCCGCTTGAAGAACCTGTTCCAAAGGAAATTCGTGATGAGGGCATCGCCAACCCCCAAAAATACAGTGTTTCATCTCCTCTTACGGAAGAAAAGCTTGAAGAGGCGTTTTTGGCGGCTCTTAATAAGGTTGATGCAAACCTTGACACTTTTAAAACCAAATTTCCTTCAGAGGCAAGCAAGAACAATGTATATCATCCAATAGACAACGACAGGGGCTGGGGACAAGGCTTTTGGACAGGGATTTTATGGCTTGCATATGAATTTGACGGTGACGAAAAATACAGAAATGTAGCCGAGGGGCAAATACCTTCCTACATAAAGCGTATTGAAGAAAAAATCGGCGTAAATCACCATGATATGGGATTTTTGTACATGCCAAGCTGTGTTGCCGCATGGCAGCTTACAGGGAATAAACCCGCAAGGGATGCGGTCATCAAAGCGGCCGACCATCTTATAACACGTTACCATGAAACCGGTGAATTTATTCAGGCATGGGGGGATGTGGATGACGCAAAATCACGCCGCCTTATAATAGACTGCCTTATGAACATACCTATTTTGTACTGGGCAAGTGAAGAAACCGGGGATTTAAAATATGAAGAAATTGCATTCAAGCATTACAAGACTACGATAAACAATATAATCCGTGAAGATGCCTCCACCTTCCATACCCATTATTTTAACGCAAAAACGGGTGCCCCGACAATGGGAGTGACAAAGCAAGGTCTCTCGGACAGTTCATGCTGGTCAAGGGGACATGCATGGGGGATGTACGGCATAGCTCTTACCCAAAAATACAAAAAAGACAATGACGGCATTGATAAGTTCGCAAAAATTACGAACTACTTTTTGAACAGACTGCCCGACGATTATGTTCCGTATTGGGATTTAGTGTTTACAAAAAGCAGCGAACCGAGGGACTCCTCGGCCGCCGCCATTGCCGCCTGCGGTATTTTGGAAATGTATAAATATTTGCCTGATAGCGACCCGAACAAAGAAACCTACAAAAATGCCGCAATGCATATTGTAAATTCTCTGATAGACAATTACAGTACAAGAAACACACCCACATCAAACGGTTTGCTTTTGCACGGCGTATATTCAAAACCCGACAATAATGGTGTGGACGAATGCAATATATGGGGCGATTATTTTTATATGGAAGCCTTAATGCGCCTTATGAGAGATTGGGAGATTTATTGGTAGGAGGTCAGTCCCTTACACTGATGCCCTCCGCCCGAAGGTATTTTTTTAAATCCGAAATCTCCAACTCCTTGTAATGAAAGAGGGACGCTGCAAGTGCGGCGTCCGCACGGCCCCCGGTGAGGACATCTGCAAAATGCTTCATCTCCCCCGCCCCGCCCGAGGCAATTACAGGCACCTCCACAAACTCCGAAACAGCCCTCGTAAGCTCAATATCATAGCCCTTTTTTGTGCCGTCGCAGTCCATACTGGTCAGCAATATTTCTCCCGCTCCCTTCGACACCCCTTGCTCTACCCAGTCCATAACATCAATACCCGTATTTATTCTGCCGCCGTTTATGTAAACATCATACCCGCTTTTGTCGCTGCGCATTTTTGCATCCACCGCCAGTATTACACATTGGCTGCCGAATATCTCCGCCGCCTCCGAAATAAGTGCGGGGTTTCGAACAGCCGCCGAATTTATCGAAACCTTGTCCGCCCCTGCCCGCAAAATCTCTCTAAAATCCTCCACCGTATTGATACCGCCCCCCACAGTAAATGGTATGGACACCTGCTCCGCCGTGCGGCGTACCAAATCAACAATAGTTTTTCGTGCGTCGGATGTGGCGGTAATGTCCAAAAATACAAGCTCGTCCGCACCCGCTTTGTCATATGCGGCTGCAATTTCCACCGGGTCACCCGCATCCTTTAAATCAACAAAATTTACTCCCTTTACAACTCTTCCGCCATGTACATCCATACAGGGTATTATTCTTTTAGCAAGCATAATTAATCTCCGTTTCTAACAGTTTTAATAAAGTTGTGTAAAATTTTCATTCCTATGTGTCCGCTTTTTTCGGGATGAAACTGGGTTGCAAAAATATTTTCCCGCTCCACTGCCACGTCCATCGCCACCCCGTAATCCGTAACGGCAGCCACCAAGTATCTGTCATCGGCACGCACATAGTACGAATGCACAAAATACACATATTCTCCACCGCATCCTTCAAAAAGCGCTGAGGGTTTTTGAATATCCAGTCTGTTCCAACCCATGTGGGGGATTTTCCTGCCGGGGGCAGAGGGTATCTTCAAAATCTCCCCCTCTAAAATTCCAAGTCCCAAAACCCCGGGGCTTTCCTCACTTTTCTCAAACAAAAGCTGCATTCCAAGGCAAATGCCAAAAAAAGGTTTCCCGCTTTTCGCGGCATTTACGCAAACCTTGTCCAGCCCGCTTTCAAAAAGCATTTTTGCCGCCGACCCAAACGACCCTACCCCCGGGAGGATTACACCGTCCGCCGAGAGGATTTTGCCCCCGTCATTCGTGGCTTCAGCATCCCCTCCCAAAGCCCTGACCGCACTTTTAACACTGTGGAGATTGCCGGCGCCGTAATCTACAATAGCAATCATTTAGTACCCCCGATTTGTGGTTTTTCATTATTCACAGAAATAGTATATAAAATTCAAATAAAAATTGCAAGAAATATTAAAATTTTTATTGATTTATTTGCCGCCAATGTATATACTATGTGAATAAGCCTAAATGCGTATGCGCATAATTTTTCACCTTATCTGCCCACAGGTAAGCGTGTTTTTGGCTATAATTTGTGGGCGGAAAGGCTATGGTAATTCTTATGCAGGAAATTTTGAGTATTCTTGAGAAAAACGGAAAACTTACAGCGGATGAAATTGCCGTTATGCTCGGGCGGGACAGTGACGAGGTGGCGGGCATAATACGGAAACTTGAGGAGGATGGGGCAATCCTTGGGTATACAACCCTTATAAATTGGGAAAAAACCTAAGCCGATAGGGTTACGGCGTTTATTGAGCTTAGGGTGACCCCGCAGCGGGGCGAGGGCTTTGACAAGGTTGCGGAGAGAATATATCAGTATGACCGTGTCAAAACAGTTTGGCTTATGTCGGGCAGCTTTGATATAGGGCTTATAGTTGAAGGGGAAACCATGAAAGAAGTGGCACTTTTCGTGGCGGAAAAGCTTGCACCCATGGACACGGTTCTCAGCACGGGCACACATTTTGTGCTGAGGGTTTATAAAGACTGCGGCGTAACCTTCGGCGGACCGCAAAAAGACGAAAGAACGGTGATTTCATTATGAGCGGGTTTAACGTAGAGAATATGATAAGCAAACGGGTTGCCTCCCTCCCCCCCTCGGGAATAAGGCGCTTTTTTGATATTGCTGCGGAAATGAAGGATGCCATATCACTGGGTGTTGGTGAGCCTGATTTTGTGACGCCGTGGCACATAAGGGATGCAGGGATATATTCCCTTGAAAAAGGGCATACCTATTACACTTCAAATTCGGGTCTGTCGGAACTTAGAGGGGAAATTGCAAATTACATAAAAAG
>CAZNYY010000274.1:0-1799 GCA_964577335.1 uncultured Oscillospiraceae bacterium
AATGATTGCGCCTGCCATTCTTTGAATCAAGGTCGGTGCCGGGATAAACAAATAAACAAAAATAAGCCCCAACCCTGCCCATTCAATAGTCCCTGTTGTGGTAGGCTCGACCAGGCGATTCTGTGTGATAAGCTGCATAACAAGCCCTGACATCGACATTGCAGCGCCGGTAAGCATCAGGGCGGCTGTTCTTGGAACACGGGTGATAAAAAACATTTGCGCCCCGTCAGCCTGTCCTCTTATATCATAAACTCCGGTAAACAGCGATATCGCACCTAAAGCAAGCAGGGCGATAATTGCAGATATAAAAGGCTTTGTCCATATTTTCCTGTGATTATAACGTTGAGGCTGAGAATACCCAGCCTCAACGTTGTTTTGTATTGTATTTTGGGACACTATTATTGATGCTCCTTTATGTTACTGTTTCAAGGCATTTGTCAGCCCTTCAAACAACTCCAGATAAGTTTGTATTGATTCGTTTGTGTAAGTGTCGTTTGGGGCATACACGATCTGCCCTTTCGAAACGGCAGTTGTATTTTGCAAAGCGGGTGAATTATCTATAACATCTTGAGCGGGCACCGCACCTGTTGTGGAAGATACCGCCGCATCACGATCCAGTACAAAAATCCAGTCGGGATTGCTTTCTGCAATCGCTTCAACGGAAATATCGTCGCCTTGATGGTCTGAAGAAGCACCCTCAACCTCAAGTGCCGAAACCCATCCAAAAATTTCATACATCGGTCCCCAAACACGCCCGCTAAGAGGAGCTGAAAAGCCAATTTCTCCGCCTGAAACTAGAATGCTCATAATAGTATCCGTGCCGTTGTATGCAGACTTGGCATCCGCAATAGCCTTATCAAAATCGGCTGTCAGCTTTTCTGCATCTTCATTTTTATCAAAAATTTTCCCCAAGGTTATTGTGGCATCTTTTAGTCCGTTTACCAGGTTTTCCCCGGGTGTGTCCGCATCCACAGATACATCAAAATTGAGATCAATAACGGCTGCGTTTGGCACCAAAGCCTTTATATCTTCATAAAAGTTTGCAAATCTTTGACCAATGATGACCAAATCAGGGTCTGCAGCCGCAATAATTTCAAGGTTTGGCTCACGATGGTTTCCAATATCCAAAACCAAATCATCATCTACATAGGGTGAATCAGCAGGCATTACAGGCTTTGGTGCGGCCACCAATTTAATTTCCCAATCAGCCAAGGTTTCAAAGGTCCTGCTATCCAAAGAAACTACTTTCTCCGGGTTTATTGGAACAGTAACTGTTCCATGGGCATCCGTTATTTCAACCGTTGCAGGTTTAACACTGTCATTTCCCGACGAAGCGGGGTTGTTATTTGAAGTTTGGCAACCGGTTAATATCAAAGTAAAAATCACCGCAAATGCAGCTAATTTAATAAAATTGTACTTTTTCATATATGTATCCTCCTCGTTCATGCATAAAATTGTTTTTTTAACTTCTTTTGTTCGTATAAGCGATTATCCAAAATCAACCTCCTTAGTTAGCCTATTCTAACTCGTCTACGAAAAAAACGGTTAGTTGCAGCTAACTTTATTTAGTTTACCATTATAAATGGTTGTTGTCAATAGTTTTAAGGAATTGTTTTATTCAGAAGAACAATGCAGAATAAATTTGGGCAAATGACAATAAAAGGTGCAGGGACAACTCCCTGCACCCAAGCTTTTAACCTAAAACATGAATTACAAACAAACCGAAAAGCACTCCCCCGATTGTATACATAACCGGTGTGCGGTCACGGTTTAGGAGGATTACCTGCGGCATCATCTCA
>CAZNYY010000274.1:1809-3759 GCA_964577335.1 uncultured Oscillospiraceae bacterium
CGAAACATACAGAATGGCACCTGCCGCAAGGGAGAGGGAAATAGCCAAAACCACATCGTTTAAAACCCCAAGGGCTGCGCCCAAAATTCCCCCTATCAGGGTTGGCACGCCCGCAAGTGCAGTCAGAAAAACTGCTTTCCCCTTGTGCATTTTTCCCGCAATAAGGGGGACTGCCACCGCCATGCCCTCGGGTATGTCGTGTATGGCAATAAGAAGTGCCAGCACAATACCGAAATTTTCGTCATATGCCGCACCCGAACCGATTGCCATACCCTCCGGCAAATTGTGAAGTGCAATGGCCGAAAACATAATGATACCTGATTTAAACAGTGATTTAGTAGATGTTGCGCTAAGAATACCTTCCTGATGGTGCATCTGTTCAGGAGCGGTATGTGTGTCTGCCGAGGAGGTAAGTTTATCCACAAACGCATTTAAATACTTAATTATAATAACACCTGCAATAACCGATATGATAGTGATATAAAAATTTGACAGCGCAATCGACTCGGGTATCAGCTCAAAATACACAATGCTAAGCATAATCCCCGCCGCAAAAGACAGTATGTAGCTGAGAGTTTTACTGCTGCTGTTTGCGAAAAACAAACCGATTACACCACCCAGCCCCGTACCCGCAATTCCGGCAACGGCCGTTATTATAATTGCTTGAAGCATTATATCACTCCTTATTATTGTTATTTTGTACCGAAAATCCTGTCGCCCGCATCCCCAAGCCCCGGCACAATATACCCGTTCTCGTTGAGCTTTTCGTCAACAACACCGCAGTAAACTTTTACATCCGGATGTTGAGTGCAAACACAGTCAACACCTTCGGGGGCGGCAATAATACTCATAATTTTTATATCGGTGGCACCCTGTTTTTTAACAAAGTCCACGGCAGCCGCGGCCGAACCGCCCGTTGCAAGCATGGGGTCCACTATTATTACCTGCCTTTTTGCAATGTCGGCCGGCAACTTTAAATAATACTCAACAGGCTCCAAGGTTTCATGGTCACGATAAAGACCGATATGCCCCACCTTTGCAGACGGTATAAGCGACAAAATGCCGCTTACCATACCAAGCCCCGCCCTCAAAATAGGAATAACGGTAAGCTTTTTCCCGCCAAGCGTTTTTGCATTTGTTTTGCACATGGGCGTTTCAACCTCAATATCGCTCAAAGGAAGGTCACGGGTTGCCTCGTAAGCGATGAGGATGGAAATTTCCTCAATAAGCTCCCTAAACTGTTTGCAGCCGGTCGACTTATCCCGCAAAATTGATATTTTGTGCTGGATTAACGGATGTGTCATAACTGTAAGATTTTTCATACAATATTATCCTTTCCGCAGCGCCCGAAAAAGACCATTAAAATCTAAAGGGAAGCCACTATCTTTTTTGTGTCAAGGGCAATCATAAGCTCCTCATTTGTGGGTATTACAAGTGTTCTTGTGGTGGAGCCTTCCGCGCTCACATCAATATCGGAACCCCTTACAAGGTTTTTCTCACGGTCTATTTTAAGGCCGAGGTACGAAAGCTCGGAAACAATCATTTCCCTCATTTGAAAATTATTTTCGCCTATTCCCGCCGTGAACACAACCGCATCAACACCGTTTAATGCGGCAGCGTACTGACCAACATATTTTTTTACGCTGTATGCAAACATTTTAAGTGCAAGTTTTGCCCGTTCGTTGGTTTCGGCACTCTCATCAAGATCCCTAAAATCACTGCTGATGCCTGAAATACCTAAAACCCCTGACTCCTTATTCAAAATACTGTTAACATCATCAGGGCTTAAATTCTCTTTTTCGGCGATAAAGGTTGAAATTGCAGGGTCAATATCCCCTGAACGGGTGCCCATCAAAAGCCCTGAAAGCGGTGTAAAACCCATTGAAGTGTCAATAGAATGCCCGCCCGACACTGCCGCAATGCTTGAACCGTTGCCAAGATGAAGTGTTA
>CAZNYY010000275.1:0-3746 GCA_964577335.1 uncultured Oscillospiraceae bacterium
AAGGTTTGCACTGCCAAACAGTGAGATTATGATTCATCAGCCCCTCGGCGGCACAAGAGGGCAGGCTTCCGATATAAAAATTCATGCGGATAGAATTATAAGAATACGTGAAAAATTGAATGAAATTTTAAGCGAAAACACAGGCAAACCAATTGAAGTTGTTGAAAAGGATACCGAAAGGGATAATTTTTTAACCTCTGAGGAAGCCATGGAATATGGATTGATTGATAAGATAATAGTTAAGAGGTAATTTTATGGCAAAATATGATGACAGTAAGATGTTGAAATGCTCTTTTTGCGGCAAAAATCAGGAGCAGGTGAAAAGGCTTGTTGCAGGACCCGGGGTTTATATTTGCAACGAGTGTATTGAACTGTGCTTTGAAATAATTGATGAAGAAATTGAGGTTGTGCCGCAGGGCAAAAGTATGGGTGAATTGCCAAAACCCGTTGAGATTAAAAGTATTCTTGACGAATATGTAATAGGGCAGGAGGCGGCGAAGAAAACATTGGCTGTCGCCGTGTATAATCATTACAAAAGAATAGAGGCAGAAACGACCACGGATGATGTTGAAATACAAAAGAGCAATATTTTATTGCTTGGTCCTACGGGTTCGGGGAAAACCCTTTTAGCGCAGACCCTTGCAAAAATACTTGATGTACCTTTTGCAATTGCCGACGCCACATCCCTTACCGAGGCGGGGTATGTGGGGGAGGATGTTGAGAACATTTTGCTGAGGCTTATTCAAAATGCGGATTATGATATTGAAAGGGCCTCAAAAGGCATAATTTATATTGATGAGATTGATAAAATAGCGAAGAAAAGCGAAAATCCGTCAATTACAAGGGATGTCAGCGGTGAGGGTGTGCAGCAGGCGCTTTTGAAAATCCTTGAGGGGACCGTTGCATCAGTTCCGCCGCAGGGTGGCAGAAAACATCCGCATCAGGAGTTTATACAAATTGATACGACCAATATTTTGTTTATAGCCGGCGGTGCTTTTGACGGGCTTGAAAAAATTATTGAAAAACGGATAGGCAACAAGCTTATGGGCTTTGGTGCGGACTTTACGTTGGCTGTAAAGGAAATGGATGAAATTCTCACCCGTACGGAACCGGAGGATTTGTTGAAGTTTGGACTTATTCCGGAGTTTGTGGGCAGAATTCCCGTTGTGGTAACCCTCAGTTCACTGGATGTTGACGCTCTTAAAAGAATATTGTTGGAGCCGAAAAATGCAATAGCAAAACAGTATAGAGAGCTTTTTGCGATGGACGATGTCCTGCTTGAAATTGAACCGGCAGCTTTGGCGGCAATAGCACAAAAGGCGATTGACAGAAAAACGGGGGCGAGGGGACTGCGGGCTATACTCGAAGAGTCGCTGATGGACATTATGTTTGATATCCCGTCCGATGACACGGTTGAAAAGGTCATAATTACCGATAAGGTGATAACCGAAAAGTCGGCCCCGAAAATTGTGTATAATCCCGACAGAAAACCCATTAAAAGACCGACTGCTAAAAAAAATAGGATAAAGCATGAGTCGGTATCATAACTTAAATACTTGGGGGGGGTGGTTACCGCCCCCTTTAAAAATAAAAGGAGCGATGCTTTATGGTGCTACCGGATATACTAAAATCAGTCAGCGGGGAGGAAGTTGGCAAGATAGAGGACTGGGAAAGGTTTCGCAGACCCGAGATACTGGGGTTGTTTAAAAACCATGTTTACGGGGTCAGACCGATTGAACGGCCCGAAGATTTAGCATTTACAAAAGTAAGAGAAGTGGCGAATTTCATGGAAAATATGTCAATGAAGCAAATTCGTATGAGCTTCTCGGGCTATGAGATCCCCTTTTACATATTTTCCCCTCAGAATGGACAAGCCCCGCTGCCCGTTTTTGTATATTTAATGCATGACTATCAGTACAAGCTGTTTGATATTGATACAAATCCCGAATTGCCGATGCTTCCCATCTCAAATATTGTTAAAAGAGGATATGCGGTAGCCCTGCTGCCACTCATATATCTTGACCCCGACCAATATGATGAAGGCTTTAAAAACGGAGTACACGGGGTTTTTGATAAGGGACGGGATGAAAGCTCGTGGGGGGCAATTTCGGCATGGGCATGGGGCGGAAGTCGTGTTATGGATTATTTGGAGGGTGACGGTGATTTTGACCCTAAACGTGTTGCAATAATAGGGCATTCGAGGGGCGGAAAAACAGCACTTTGGTGCGGTGCGTGTGACGAGAGGTTTGCAATGGCTGTGTCAAACAGTTCCGGCTGTACGGGTGCTGCCGTTACAAGGGGCAAAGGCGGAGAGCAGATTGAAGATATATGCACAGGCTTTCGGCATTGGTTTTGCGCACAGTATAAGGGTTTTGCAGGCAGGGAAGAAATGCTGCCCATAGACCAGCATATGTTGGCGGCGCTTATCGCACCTCGATTGCTTTACATTCAAAGCAGTTCGGGGGATGATTGGGCGGACCCTGAAAAGGAGCTTTTAAGTGCCAGGCTTGCAAGCAGTGTGTATGAGCTTTACGGAAAAAAAGGGTTGGTGGCGGATGACGAGATAAAACTTGATACCCCGTACCACGAAGGAAGCATAGCGTATCACAGGCGCAACGGGAAACATAGCATAACTCCTTTTGACTGGGAAATGTTTATGGATTTTGCAGATAAAAATTTATAAGTTTCTTTCTAAATAAAAACGGCAGTAAATTCGATAAAAAATAGGTATTGCGTAAGGTTTTGTGTAAAATCCAATCATCAGGAAAACGATATGTGTTACAGAGTGATGTTCACTCTATCTCCAAAATAAATCATTAGGTTATCCAAAATCATACCCCAATCATTTTAGCGCATATGTAGAAAATGCTTATACTGTGTATTCCATATATCCACAAGTAAATGGGAAAAACTCAAACTTTTTTGTACCAGTATGGATAAATCCATTTTCGGTATACCAATTCTTTAATACAGTATTTTCTTCCGTAATGCTTATAACAATTTTTATACCGCTTAATTCATTTATTTTTTCTTTACAAAAATCAAGAAGTTTTTTCCCATAACCCTTGTGTCGATATTCAGGCAAAACAGCAAGATTGTGAATTTCGTATACATTATCAGTATCAGGCACTTTTGAAATTGCAACGTACCCTATAAGTCGTTCATCGTTATAAAATCCATATATATACCAGCCTCCATTAAATTGATTTTCTAACCTTTGTACATTAGTGGAAAAGGCTACATATCTTGGACAGTTCTGCTCAGTTAGATTCAATTCTTTTGCAGCTGTCGCAAAACTCGTTCGGATAATCTCGGCTGCACGAGGAAAATCAGAAACGTTAAGTTGTTTAATCATAATGAATATCTCCTCCCGAGTATATAAGTCTTTAAATCCTTATATTTTTATTTTATTAAAAGGCAACCTATAAGTCAAAGATTTTTCAAAATGGGTATACAATTTAATAAATAAAAAATATATCTTTTGATGGATAACTTACCCGTTAAATTATACACCTACAAAATTTCAAAACTAAGTGAACGGAAAAAACTCCCCACATTACCCTTATATTGACTGACATAGGCAAGAATTGTGATTGAGTTCAAAGTCGTGAAAGTCCTTAAAGCGAAGAGACTACATAAAAAGGCTCTATAATAAATGTTGGGGGTATAGATAGAGCTTTACAAAAATATTTTAAAAAATGTAGAGCATATTGAAAAAATCCTGTAAAATGGAATTGACTAAACAC
>CAZNYY010000276.1:0-3742 GCA_964577335.1 uncultured Oscillospiraceae bacterium
AAGATTATAATGCTTGACGTGTGTTCGTGAATGTTTATCATGCTTTTGACGTGGTAAGTCGGGCGCTTTTCTTGACTTTATTTATAAAAATGTGATATAGTCTTAGCGGATTGTGTCCGCTGTTATGCGTCAAAATAAAATTGCGATCAAAATTACAAGTGAAACGGGGAAGGTTAATGCGGCTTAACAAATTTATTGCGTCCTCGGGCGAAGGCTCACGCCGAGAGGCGGACAAAATGATTGAAGCAGGAAGGGTTTTTGTAAACGGGGAGAGGGTCACGGCTCTTGCGACAACAGTCGACCCCTTGCATGACAGGGTGGAGCTTGACGGGCGGGTGATAACGCCCGAGAAGAAAAAATATTACATTGTTTTAAACAAGCCAAAGAGATACATTACATCAAACCGTGACCAAAGGGGAAGGGCGTCAGTTTTAGAACTTGCAACGGATATAGATGCAAGGCTGTTTCCTGTAGGCAGGCTTGACTACAATACAAGCGGGCTTTTAATCCTTACAAACGATGGGGACTTTTCCAATGCAGTGGCTCACCCAAGAAATGAAATATACAAAACATATATTGCTAAGATAAATTCTGTTTTAAGAAAAGAGGATATTAAAAGACTACGTGAAGGAATAGGACTTGACGACGGGATGACCGCCCCTGCAAGGGTTGATATAATAAAGGTGGAGTCGGGAAGAAGCGAAGTAAAAATTTCTATTTACGAGGGGCGAAACCGCCAGGTACGGCGGATGTTTGCGGCGGTGGGCTGTGCGGATATTGAGCTTCGGCGCATTGCTGTGGGCGATGTAATGCTTGGGCATTTGCCCGAGGGTAAATGGCGGCATATGACGGAGCATGAAATAAAATCATTGTACAAGAGGGGTGAAGGAAATTGATTACGGTAACCCCGCAGAGCGGGGATTTAGTTTATATGCAGGCAAGTGAAGGGGACAAGCCCCAGGGCGCGGGGGAGGCAACCCATGAAGGAGAAATTTTAAATATTACAGGCGGGGACGACTATGTTTTTGACCTGATAATAAGAAGTTTTATAAATTATTTTGACCGAAGGGGAGTAAAGAGGGTCACATCCAAAAAAAAGGAGCTTTTCGAGCGCCTTGAAAAAACAGGGTTTGGTTATGTGGAAGAAGGATTAATGGCTCTTGACACAAAAATATTTTTCAGGCGCAAATGTGAAGGATAAAAGGCAGTAAAATCACATATATGGATATATCTTGAACGGGAAAAATAAATTGAATAAAAATGAAGGAAAAAAGAGTTTCAATATAGAATAATAGAAAATAGGGGTATTTTTGAATTTACCGGAAAAAGAAAAATGCACGCAGGGATTTGCGGCAGGAACGGAGACGGATATGAGCAATATTGAAAGTTTAAACAAATTGCGGTTGCGCAAAAATATTATAGCTGCTGCCGGCGGTGACAATGCCGTAAAGACACAGCATGATGCGGGCAAGCTTACCGCAAGAGAGCGGGTGGCACGCCTTTTAGACGAGGGAAGTTTTATTGAAACAGGTGCCTTTGTACAGGCGCGTGCCGAGGGTACGGATGCGGCGGCGGACGGTGTTGTTTGCGGGCATGGTACTGTGGACGGTATGTTGACATATGTTTACGCTCAGGACCACACTGTTATGGGCGGAGCTATAAGTGAGATGAACGCAAAGAAAATTTGCGCTGTAATTGATATGGCGGTTAAAATGGGCACTCCTGTTGTGGGGCTTTTGGACTCGGACGGGGCAAGGCTTGGCGAGGGAGTGGACGCTTTGGCGGGGCTTGGTGCTATTCTTCATAAAACAGTTTCGGCAAGCGGGGTTATACCGCAAATTGCGGCTGTTATGGGGCCATGCGCAGGTACGGCGGCACAGGCGGCGGCACTTGCAGACTTTGTTATTATGACAGAGAAAAATGCAAAGCTTTTTACAGCGGGTCCTCAGGTTGTGGCGGCTGTAACAGGTGAGGCGGCGGATGATATTGCAACCGCAAAAACCCACAGCGAGGAAAGCGGAGTTGTAAACCTCACTGCGGCGGATGATTATGAATGTATCGAACTTATTAAAATTTTACTTAGTTATTTACCTGAAAATAATTTGTCTGATGCACCTGAATTTGAGTGTGCGGATGATTTAAATAGAATTTCAGAACGGCTTATGTCTATAAAAGGTCAGGGTTATGACATAAGGGGTGTTATTGCCGAAACGGTTGATGACGGGGCGTTTTTCGAGATAAGTGCCGCATATGCAAAGGGCATGGTTACGGGTTTTGCAAGGTACAACGGCAGAACCGCCGCAGTTGTTGCCAACCAGCCTGCGGTAAATGACGGGGCGATTGATATTGAAGGTGCCTCAAAAGCCGCAAGGTTTATAAGGTTTTGTGACTGCTTTAATATACCTATTGTGTCGTTTACCGATACGCCGGGTTATATTGTAAGTGCATCGGAGGAGCGCTCGGGGATAATACGTCATGCGGCAAAGCTTATCCACGCTTTCTCGGAGAGTACTGTGCCGAAGGTGAACATCATCGTGGGCAGGGCATACGGCGGGGCGTATGCCGCTATGAACTCAAAACATATTGGGTGCGATGTTTCATTAGCTTGGAGCGATGCGGAGATTACGGCAGTGTCACCGGAGGCTGCCGCTGCACTTATGTTAAAAGATGAAATTGCCGCTGCCGCAGAACCGATAAAGGAAAGAGCCGTCAAGGCGGACGAGTATAGGGAAGAATACGCTTCCCCCTACGTTGCGGCGCAAAGAGGATATATAGACGATGTTATTGAAGCTGATGCAACCCGCCCCCGTATTATTGCCGCTTTGGAGATGCTGAGAAGCAAGCGGGAGAGCGGGATGCCTAAAAAACACGGAAATATTCCGTTGTAAGGGGTGGGATTATGCTATTATTTGAAATTTCTGAAATGGGGCAGCAGGCAATAACCATGGCAATCGTGCTTTCGGTAATTGCGATTATATGGGGCACAGTCGTTATTTTGAAAAATCATTTTCAAAATAGGGCAAAGCCGGAAACGCCCATTGCTGTCACGGAAGAAACCGTGCAGTATAGCAACAATGACGAAGGTGAACTTTTGGCGGTGCTTACAGCGGCGGTGGCCGCAAGCCTTGGTACTTCAACGTATAATCTTAAAATACGCTCATACCGAAGAATACAAAGCACTTCATCCGTATGGAATACGGCGGGCAGAGGCGAGAATATATAACGATTGGAAGAAACTATGCGCCGTCAAAATTTTCGATAAATCCGAAATGACGATACGCAAATAATCTCTTATCATTCGCAGCTCCGCGGATAAGAGAATTCAAATAAATAATTTGTGCCGATGCGGAGCGGCGGAATGGAGATTATTGTGAGAAAGTTTAAAATAACTGTAAACGGAAATTCTTATGAAGTTGAGGTTGAGGAAATAGCAGGCGGAGCCGCAGTTCCGGTCGCGCCGGTCGCACCGGTCGCACCGACAGTTTCTGCTCCCGTAGCGGCACCAGCACCGGCAGCACCAACTCCGGCACCAGCCCCGGCGGCAGCCCCCGTGAGCGGTGGCACCCCTGTGGCAGCACCCATGCCCGGCACGGTTTTATCAATTGCGGTTTCGGTTGGCAGCGTGGTAAAATCGGGCGACCTTTTGTTTGTGCTTGAAGCAATGAAAATGGAAAACGAAATTTTTGCATCAACCGACGGTACGGTTTTGGCAATAAATGTGTCTGCCGGGTCGGCGGTTGAA
>CAZNYY010000277.1:0-3737 GCA_964577335.1 uncultured Oscillospiraceae bacterium
CCGTAGGTGTCAACAATAATTTTTCTGCCGGTAAGCCCTGAATCCCCGTGAGGACCACCAACCACAAACCTGCCCGTGGGGTTTACGAATATTTTTGTTTCCTCGTCCAAAAACCCTTCGGGAATAATCGGTTTTATAACATGCTCAAAAACATCTTCTCTTATGGTTTTCATATCAATGTTTGATGAATGCTGGGCACTTACAACCACCGCCTCGGCACGCTTTGGCACATCGTTTTCATACTCAATTGTAACTTGGGTTTTTCCGTCGGGGCGCAAATACGGTAGTGTTCCGTCCTTTCGCACCTGTGCCAGCCGTCTGGCCAGCGCATGCGCAAGCGATATGGGAAGCGGCATAAGCTCAGGCGTTTCGTCACACGCAAACCCGAACATCATCCCCTGATCCCCCGCACCGAGGGAAGAATTACTCTCCCCCTCGTCATAGGACGAATTAACCCCCATAGCAATATCAGGCGACTGTTCATGGATGCTGTTCAGCACCGCACAATTTTCATAATCAAATCCATATTTTGCCTTGTCATATCCTATTTCTTTAATCGTTTTTCTAACAACGGTGGGTATGTCCACATAGCATGTGGTCGTAATCTCCCCCATAACAAGTACAAGACCTGTCGTTACCGATATTTCACACGCAACCCTTGCCGCAGGGTCCTCCTCCAGTATTGCGTCAAGCACAGAATCTGCAATCTGGTCACACATTTTATCCGGGTGCCCTTCCGTTACCGATTCTGAAGTAAAATAGTTTTTTATCATATCGTATCTCCTTTAGGTTTTCACAACTTAATACATCTTAACTGCGAGGGGACATCCCCCACAGTTATATATTATAACTCAAACAAAATTTTGTCAAGTCCCGCCCAATATTTAGCTTGTTTTATTGTTATATAATTGTTATAATAAGTATAGTTTGTTTTAGTAGCGGTGAAGGGATGGTTTGATGGAACATAAAAGAAAGGGTGCCGCCTCACGGCTTGACCCGTATTTGACAGCATTTGTAATTGTTGCACTCACAATAGGTTTTTTGGTCATTATAAGTTCAACCCGAACAATCATCGGGTCGTCACGCTTTATTATTGTGCAGGGTGCGGCGGTTATGATGGGAATTGTCGCCATTTACACAATTATGCGGATTGATTATGATTATATAGGGCAGCTTGCGTCCTTTATTTTTGTTTTTAATATATTAGTTCTTTTGCTTGTTCTTTTCATCGGTCAAGGTGAAGAAGTTGGCACAAAGGGATGGATACGCATTGGTTTTGTAGGTATTCAGCCTGCGGAAATTGTTAAAATTGGCTTTATTATTACCTTTGCAAAGCATATTGACTCAATTTATGATGAACTGAACCAACCAAGAAATATCGTACTCCTTCTTTTGCACGGCGGGGTAATTATAGGGCTTGTACTTTTGCAGCCGGACTTTGGCACAGCAATGGTTTTTTTGACTATTATGCTTGGGATGTTGTTTATTGCAGGGATAAACTGGCGCTATATTGCCGCCGCCGCAGGCACGTTGGCGGTTGCCGCACCCATTGCATGGTTCTTTGTTTTGAAGGACTTTCAAAAAGAGAGGTTTTTTGCATTTTTAAACCCCGAGGCAGACCCCTTGGGATACGGCTATCATGTACTGCAATCAAAAATCGCCATAGGCTCGGGCAAAATTCTGGGCAGGGGGCTGTTTGGCGGAGTGCAGACGCAGCTTAATTATCTGCCGGAAAAACAAACCGACTTTGTTTATGCGGTTATCGGAGAAGAACTTGGTTTTTGGGGAAGTATTTTGGTTTTGGGGATACTTGTTGCAATAGTATCACGCTGCTTTTATGCGGGCAAAAATTCAAGAGATGTTTTTGGAGAGCTTTTGTGTGCGGGTGTGGGTTTTATGTTTTTGTTCCACGTTGTCGAAAACATTGGTATGTGCATCGGCCTTGCACCTGTAACGGGGATACCTCTTCCGTTTATAAGCTACGGCGGCTCGAATATGCTGACAAGTATGATGGGCATTGCCCTTGTGATGAATGTGCGAAGCCGTCGAAAGAAAATAAATTTTTAGCGGAGGATTTTGTATGAAAATATTGAATTTTTATAGGGATAACGAATTGCGGCTTGGAATTTATGAGGACGGCAGGGTTATAGATGTTAAAAAAACCGCGGCAAAACTCGGTATATCTGCCCCTAACAGTACGGACGAGGTTATACATACTGATACCCCGTCTTCCCTGTCTGCTCTTTTGGAAAACCCTGTTTATGTTGATGATATACGTTTTGCCCCGGCAGTTTTAAAGCCCCGTAAAATACTTTGCGTGGGGCTAAACTACAAAAAGCATGCGGAGGAAACGGATGCTTCAATTCCCGAATATCCCTTGTTGTTTTCTAAGTTTGACAATGCACTTTCTGCCCATAACGATGTTATACATCTTCCGAAACACGAGTACAAATGCGACTATGAGGCGGAACTTGTAATTGTAATCGGAAAAACCGCAAAGGATGTAAAACTTGAGGATGCCGCCGAATATATTTTCGGCTACACCCTTGGAAACGATGTCTCCGCACGGGAACTTCAATATCGCTCAGGGCAATGGCTGATAGGAAAAAGTCTTGACGGGTTTGCCCCTGTGGGTCCCTTTATAAATACCCGTACAGATGTGTCGGACATAATTTTGACAAGCCGTGTAAACGGTGAACTTCGCCAAAACTCTTCCACTGCCGATATGATTTTTAACCCTTTTGAAATTATAAGTTACGCTTCATCCATTATGACACTTTTCCCGGGTGACATTATTTTTAGCGGAACCCCCGCCGGGGTTATGATGGGTTATCCGCCCGAAAAGCAGGTGTGGCTGAAACCCGGTGATGTTGTGGAAATTTCGGCGGACAGTCTTGGAACTTTAACAAATTCTTTTAAATAGCGGCATTACAAAGGAGGTGCAGCTTTTGCTGCACCTCCTTTGTTTTAAAATCAGTCTATCTGCAAGTTTATATTATCCGCAATCGGCAAAGTTTTCTGCTTTAACAACGAGCAAATAATGCCTGCCATCTCTTTGGCACTTCTTTCATGAAGGTGCGTTCCGTCACGTCCTGACCCCGCTTTTTTTACATGGGACACACCGCAGCTTTCAATTGTCGTTTCGTTATAGCCAAAGCCGCCCTCCTCAATCGGTTGAAGAAAATTTGTTCTGTACATATTAAAACGGTAGCAAACCTTGTTGTAGCCGTAGCCCGCATTCGCAGCATAGCCCGCATTGGTATTATATTGCTCCATAAGGCTGTTATAGTGCTGCACAGTATGTGTGCCAAGGTCAATATACTCCGCCCCGCTTGCTTGTGCCGCTTCAATCATAAGGCTTCCTCTGCCGCCCCATGTGTTGGTAAATTTCTTGGCGGTTGGCAGTGTGAGATCCCCCGCCGCCTCTTCGCCGGAGGCAATGGTAGGTGTTACAAATATAATGTATGCACCCTTTGATAATGCATCTTCTGCAAACTGCCCTAAATTTTCTTTATACTGTGCAGGCGTTGTGCCGTAAGCGCTGCTGGAGTTGTCGTTTATGCCAAGTGCGACCATAACACAATCCCCTTCTTCAATTTTAGGCAGAACATTCTTCCAAAGCAGTGCGGAATAATTTGTGTCTATCGAGGCCTGTTCCAAATAATGTGAAGTTGCCCAACCGCTTCGTGCATAGTTTTCCACCCGCACATGTTCATCAAGATAATCCCCTATATATT
>CAZNYY010000278.1:0-3727 GCA_964577335.1 uncultured Oscillospiraceae bacterium
CTTCTTCGTCCATGTAATCCAAAAAGGTTTTTGAGTTGGGGTAGTGCGAACCCCTGATGGCATTACACCCCATATCCTTTATAATGTCAATATCCCTCTTCATAAGTTTTTCGGGGAATGCAAACCCCCATTCGGGATGTTCCTCATGCCGGTTTATGCCTTTTATAAATATTCTTTTGTTGTTTAAATATATTTTTTTGCCCCGCACTTCTATTTTCCTAAAACCAATACGGTCTGTAATATCATCGTCCTCGGTTTCAACGGTCACGATATACAAATTAGGCTTAAAAACATCCCACAGCTTTATGTTTTTAAGATTTATGCCTAAAATCTCCACTCTTTCCCCTGCGGGGTACGTTTTGTCGTGCATTTCCACCCCGTCAATCAAAATCTTAACATTTCGGCTCTTCGGAGTGCTTGTCAAATTTTCAAGGGTGAGCGAACAATTTATCACTGCGTTTTCAAGTGCATCGTCCAAATCATATTCAATTTTTAAATCCCTGATAAGCACTTCTCCAAGCTCCAAAACCGTCACACTTCTTATTATTCCGCCGTAGTGAAACCAGTCCACTCCCTTGAGCGGGATTGTTTCCTCGCTGCTTGAGGCATCAACCATCACCGAAAGCCTGTGAGTGCCCGCCGTAATATCCCTCACCGCAAACTCGAATGCCGAAAACCCGCCGTAATGCTCTCCCAAATACTTCCCGTCCAAAAACACCTTGCTAAACCCCGTCACAGCCCCGAAACTAAGCAAAATATTCTCCGCATCGGTGTTAAATTCTTTAAAATACCATGCCGTTCCCTCATAATGCAAAAGCCCCGTTTCGTTGTTCCAGCACGACGGAACTATGGCATTTTGCAAACCCTCGGGGTATTCCGAAAACCATTTTTCTTCCTCTCCCACGCCCTTCGGGTCCGTCTTAAACCACCAATGCCCGTCAAGCGAAAAAGTTTTTCTCATCTTATGCTCCATAAATAGTCTTCCCATGAAATTCATCCCGCCTTTACTGAATTTATACTTAAAAAAGGGTGGCATTTTTCGCCGCCCCATAAATTTTTAATTTTGCGCAAATGCCCTTTGGGGGCTTAAAGGTTTTAATGCTTGAACCCTGCTCAACAAAAAGTATTTTAAATTATTTTTTAAATCATTTATAACAACCGTTTTCCTGCTTTTTGCGGGCAATGTCATTCTGCTTAAATTCATGCCGGTCATAACATCGTCATCATAGTTTACCAGTATGCCAGTCACCTCGGCATCTTCATCCGTATTGTTTGATATTTGTATTTGGGCGCCGCTGCCCACCAGATTAATCGGCGACATGAAAAAATCGTACTCCAAAATCAAACTGTCCGCCAGCCCACCTATATCCAAAAGCCCGTGACCGTAATATTCGTCATACCCCTCATCCCCCAAATCCTGCGACGTGGTACGAATAAGGTTATTAAATTTTTCAGGTGTTAATTTATTGTTTGCTGAAAGTGCAATAGCGGCGGCAGCGCTCACATGGGGTGCCGCAAAGGAGGTTCCCGAAATCAAAAGGTAGCCTTGCCCGTCCATTGCTTTGGTTATGACGCCTTGCCCGGGTGCCACAACATCAACACTTTCGTTTCTCTGCGAGAAATTAGAATGTTCCAATTCGTCATCTACCGACCCTACACCCACCACACCGTCAAATGCAGCGGGATAACACAAATATGTTTCCCCGTAGTTGCCGACTGCCGCAACCAGAATAACGTTTTTTGACAATGCATAGTCAACGGCATTTTTCATTGTTTGAGAGTAGTTTTCATCCCCGAAACTCATATTAATAACTCGGCAATTATAATCGTCCACCGCTGATTTGATGGCATCATAAATCATTGAAGTGGTTGGACTTCTTTCGCTGTCAAAGCATTTTATTGGCACTATTTTTGTTTTGTATGAAATGCCGTTTGGGTGTTCGCCTGTTATTTTTGCGGCTATAATCCTGCTGATAAATGTGCCGTGCCCATGGTCGTCTGCCGTATCATTATTATTGTCAAGAAAATTATACCCAGGCAAAATATTGTTACTAAAATGCCCCAGTTCGTTCACCCCTGTGTCAATAACCGCAACCCTTATGTCATTGCCAAAGCAGGCACTGTCCCATGCGGGCGCAGTGTTTATCGCCCCTACATTCCAATTAAAATCTATCCCTGCAAATAAAGTCATTTCATAATCAGGCTCTATGTACTCAATTTCCCCCTGATAAAGTGTTAACCCCTTATTTTCTAGTTGATTTTTTTCATCTTCCGTGATAACATGAATTTCGTCATCACCACGAAATTTAACTATGTAATTTTGTGCTTTTGCCGCAGATACCGCCATGGGTAATAAAAAAATTGCTAACAAAGCAACAAATATAATATTCTTTTTCATGCAGTAACCCCTTAATATATACGGCTGTAAACAGTCTTATTAATATGTAGACATTTTACTACGCAAATCGACAAAAGTCAATACATTTGCCGAAATCAAGTATTGAAAAAACCCTCAAAAAAATGTTGACTTTTCTTGCCTTGTATGCTAAACTATTTTGGTAGCCGCATAATAGGGGCTTTTAAAAGTGTGAAAAACGCTTGCCCTTTATTAGCGAGACTGGGTAGCAGGAGGTGTTTTGTAAATGTATGCAATTATTAAGACAGGCGGAAAACAGTATAATGTTTCCGAAGGTGATGTTTTGTTCGTCGAAAAGCTTGAGGCAGCGGAAGGTGACGAGGTTACTTTTTCTGAGGTTTTGGCGGTGGGCGGAGAAGGCGAGTTGAATGTTGGCGCTCCATTGGTTGAGGGCGCAAGCGTTTCGGCAAAAGTACTTAAAAACGGCAAAAACAAAAAGATTATTGTTTTTAAGTATAAACCTAAAAAAGGTTATAGAAAAAAGCAGGGGCATCGTCAGCCTTATACAAAGGTTGTAATTGAAAAAATAAACGCATAATGACGGAGATTTTGGTAAAGCGTAAGAATGGCAGTATTGTAGGGTTTGAGGTTTCGGGGCACAGCGGCTTTGCCTGTGAGGGTGAGGATATTGTGTGTGCTTCCATCTCGTCCGTCACTTGGTGTACTATAAACGGGCTTTTAAATGTTTTGGGGCTTGATGTGGGGTACGAGGAAAGTGACGCTTATATAAAATGCACCCTCCCCCACCTTGATGAGGAGGAGCGGGAACGTGCGGATATACTGCTTGAAAGTATGATAATGTTCTTTGACGAGTTGCAGATGAAATATCCTGATTTTGTTTTAAAAACGGAGGTGTAGAGATGTTTGCTTTAAATATTCAACTGTTTGCGCAGAAAAAAGGTGTTGGTAGCTCAAAAAACGGTCGTGACAGTGAAAGTAAAAGACTGGGCGTTAAAAAGGGTGACGGTCAACCGGTTTTAGCTGGCAACATTTTGGTAAGACAGCGCGGCACCAAAATTCACCCGGGTGTTAATGTAGGGCGCGGAAGTGATGATACCCTTTTTGCTTTGGTAAGCGGCAGGGTTAAGTTTGAGCGGGTTAACCGTGAAAAGAAAAGGGTCAGCGTATACGCGGCACAATAAAAATGAAAGGGTCTGTATCACAATGAAAAATTGTGATACAGACCCTTTTGGGGCGTAAGGAAAATGATGCCGAATGGACAAACCGCATCCGAAGGCGTACATGGGTACGTCGAGAGGTAAGGTTTGTTCATAGCGCAAAGCATAAGTGTATGTAAAATTCGTTGAACAA
>CAZNYY010000279.1:0-3723 GCA_964577335.1 uncultured Oscillospiraceae bacterium
CCTCCTTTCTAACTTGCTTTCCATAGCCTGTACCAATCAGCCAATTTCCTTTATTTCGATATACTCTGATGCTTGAATAATAATTTCCGAAGCGATATGCCTTAACGAAAGTCCGCTTGCTCTTTGTAATTCACGCACAATCGTTTCCGCCTCCGGAGTGATACGTACCATTCCACGTAAATCACTTGGCAAATCTTCCTCTTTGTAAACTTTTAAAACTATTGGTTTCATTTTCATGTTGTTTCCTTCCTTTCTTTTTAGCTTGTCCGGTTTAAACATAATTCGGTCTGCCATTGGTATAACTAACAGGCTTTGCCTCATATTTAGATGTGTTTTTGCGTGTTCGTGTGCGTTTTTCCGGCTCTTTAGGTTGTTGCATTTTGTCAATTTGCAATAACAAGTCATCTTCTGTCATTCGCCTTTGACCGCCTATTTTCTTAAACCGTAAGTCACCTTTTTTCGCCAAGCGGTCAACTGTTTTTTCAGACACTTTTAATTTTTCTGCTACCTCTTTAGGTGTAAGCATTGGTTTCATAGTTTTCACCTCGCTTTACTAATTTTATAAATTCTACTTGACAAATAAAGACAAGTAGGGTAGAATGATGACAAAACAAAATATTTATATCCGCCAAGATAATTTTAAACTCTACGCTTTTGTGTAGGGCTTGTCTTGTTTTGCCTTGCTATGGTTATATTATAATCCGAATTATTTGGAAAGTCAATCCTTTTTCCGAATTATTTGGATTTTAGTCATATTCACCAACGATTAAATATTTCAACTGGTCATTTTTACTATATAAAGATAAAAAATAACGCCCGAAGGCGTTGAGGAGGAGATAGTCAATGGATAGTGAAGCGTTTCAAGTTGTATTAGAAACCATAAATAAGTCCAATTCATTGGACAGATGGATTGTTTTGTTTTCTGTCATAGCTGTTATATGCAGTGCATTAAGCCCTGTGGCAACTACATTAATTCGTAAAAACTTTGATGAAAAGTGTTTTAGACAAAAACTGGCTTACACACATAAACTGGATATTTATTCAAAGATTATTAGCGCACTGCTAAATCCAGAAAAGCTTAAAAGTTCGCCTGAGGCGGTGGAGGATTTTGCAAACTTAGCGGCTGCCTATAGCATTTTAGGCTCAAAAGAAACATATGACCGTTTAAAAGATGTTGTGTTGTTGGCAAAAGGATATAAGAACGACAAGGAATACAACAAAATGTTTGCTTATTCTATCGAAACGTTACTGGCGTTAATGAAAGAGGAGTTCAGCGAGTAATTATCGCTTCTTGTTTTTGTATAACAAGATAAGCGCCCAACAAATATAAACAAGTGACGCTGTGTTGTAAACCACAAGTAAAATTAACGAAGCTATTTTCAAGCCCACCACCAAACACCACCTTTAAATTTATTTGTTAGTTATATTATAATTCTAAATACTCATGGGTTTTTAAGGGTGTTTATGAAATCATATCTGTTTGGCTTGCAGGAGATTAGTTCTATGTAGGGTAGTCCAGTCTGTGGATTGCGCCTTAGTGCAAATTCGGAAACATTATTAATATGCACGTCATTAACAATTAAGCAAGCCACATCTCCTGTATCGCCATATTCAAGCACTATTTGAGCCATTTTGTTTCACCTCACTTTAAATTTATTTGTTAAGTATATTATATTCCGAGTAATTCGGAATGTCAAGGAGTTGATTATAAAAATGATTACTTTAAAGAGAATAGAAGAATTGGTTGCCGAAAAAGGCATAACAGAAAAACAGTTTTTAATTGACGTTGGTTTAAATAAGTCCGCCATGAGCGACTGGCGGAAAGGAACTACAAAATCATATGAAAAGCATATTGCCAAAATTGCCGAATACTTCAACGTTTCCACAGATTACCTTTTAGGCAGAACAGACAAAAAGAACGAAACTCCAAAAGGTGATATTTTAGACGACTTCCTTATGGCTTCATTTGGTGACCCAAGAGATTACACCGAAGAAGAATTAGAGGAAATAAGGACTTTCGCAAGATTTGTTAAGTCTAAAAGAGAAGATAAAAAATAAGGTCTGTTTCTAAGGAGTGAATTATTGTGACCGCATTAACGGAACTCTATGAATTGGCTTCTGAAGAAGATATAACGATTGCTGATGTGCGCTTGCCGAAAACAAAGTCTTTATCCGCAATGGAAGATGGTAAATGTTATATAGGAATAGACCCAAAAGAAATTGACTGTTCAGCTTGCGAAAAAGAAAGGCTTGCTCACGAAATAGGGCATTGTGTACAAGGTGCATTTTATAACATATACAGCCCTTACGATATAAAAAGCCGCCATGAATACAGGGCAAATAGATGGGCGTATAAAAAGTTAGTGCCGTTAGAGGAAGTTAAAAAGGCCAACGCTATAGGGTTGAAAGAAACATGGGAGTTAGCAGAATATTTTAATGTTCCCTGCGATTTTATGTGCAAGGCTTTAGAGTTTTATAATAACGTTAGACCGATGGAGTAGGAGGGGGGGTTATATGAAACGAAGGAAAGATGGGCGGTTTATGAAATGGTTTACAGTCAATGGCAAAAGGAAACCCATATACGGCTATTCACCCGAGGAAGTGGAAGAAAAGATAGACCAGATAAAGTTTGAGCAGCGAATGGGGTTAGTTGTGGGAGATACCACCACAGTACGTGAATGGGCGCAGATGTGGTTTAAAACTACGAAGGAAGGGAAGGTATCAACCTCCACAGAAAACGGATACAGAAACGCTATAAACGCTCATATTATACCGCATTTTAAGGAAACGCCGCTTAGAGAAGTACGCCCGATACACGTGCAAGACTTGATTAACTCAAAAAAGGATAAATCCGCCTCCCTGCAACACGCCATACTAATTGCCTTAAGGCAAATGTTCGGGGCGGCAATTGCGAACGGACTCATAAATACAAACCCTGCGGAAGGAATAAAGAACACTGGCAAACCAGCCGAGGGAAAAACACCGCTCGACAAAGAACAGGCAGAGCAACTGTTAGCAACTGTCAAAGACACAAGAGCAGAAGTATTTGTTCACCTTGCTTTGTACTGCGGGTTACGGCGAGGGGAAATATTAGCCTTAGAGTGGAAGGATATAGATTTTAAAAATAACACTATATCTGTAAATAAATCATTGGAATTTATCGGAAATTCTTCCAGTGTAAAAACGCCAAAGACGAGAGCCGGGCATAGAATTGTGCCGTTGCCCGAGAGCGTTAAAGCGTTATTGCAAGCACAAAACCACGACACAGAACGAGTTGTCGGAAACGCAAAAGGGAAAACAGTTACAAGAATTGCCTTTAGGCGTATATGGGATATTGTTATAGATGGGCTGCAAAAGCCGATAGAGTTAGAGGAAGGGCAAAAACTAACTGATAAAGAAAAACGAGAAAATATGTTATTTTACGTTACCCCCCACATTTTAAGGCACACATATTGCACTACACTTTATAATGCAGGGATAGACTTAAAAACGGCTCAAAAAATTATGGGCCACTCGAATATATCTGTAACAGCGCAAATTTATACCCACTTAGATAATAGTCACATTGCAGCCGCCGGGGAAAAGCTAAACGAATTTATATAGCTTGTGTAGTCATGTTGTAGTCAGAAAACACGCATAAACCGCACTGTTGACATGTTTTAACCTTGACTTTTAATCAAGGTGTCGTGCGTTCGAATCGCACATGGGTCACCAATCCAATCA
>CAZNYY010000280.1:0-3720 GCA_964577335.1 uncultured Oscillospiraceae bacterium
CCGAGGTTGACAATAACAAAATAGGTCTTACCGGCTCATCGGGCGGGGGGACGATGACAGCGCATATGATGGTTTGCGACCAAAGAATTGCCGCTGCGGCACCCGCCACTTTTGTGACTACAAGGTATGCATATTTGCAGACGGGCGGAGGGCAGGATGCGGAGCAAATTTGGATTGGTGCCACGGAATATGGTTTTGACCATCACGAACTTATGCTGTGCTTTGCCCCGAAACCTTTATTAATACTTGCGGTTGACAGCGATTTTTTTCCTATTGACGGAACACGCTTACTGTACAAAAGTTTAAAGCGCTTTTGGCGGATGAGCGGCAGGGAAGCGGATTTTGGGCTGTTTGTAGACCAAAGTACGCATAAATTTACGGATGCGCTTGCAATACAGGCGGCGGCTTTCTTCAGCAAGGTGCTAAACGGGGAGGACAGGGGGTACACGGGGGAGGTGCATGAAACAAACCCCGATTTTTTGAAGTGTACAAAAACCGGGCAGGTGGCGAGGGAGTTTTCGGGTGCAAAATTTATATACAATGAAAACCTTGAAAGGTACAAAAGCAAGTGCCGCCCAGAAAATGATGCGGCATGGCTTAGAGGGAGGGTTGATTTTGGGCGCCGCCCGGTGGATTTTAGTCTGCGCCAATTTTCGTCATACTACTACAACGGGCTTTTTGTGTCACACATGCTGTGGTTTACGCAGGAGCAGGTGCTATGCCACGGAATAATGTTTAAAAGTTTAAATAAAAGGGACGAAAAACTTCCTATTAAAGTTTGTTTATGGGATACGGGTACTGACGATATTGAAAACAACATCCGCTTTATAAGAAAAATATGTGATGACGGGGGCGGGGCATTTGTTTTGGATTTAACGGGAATTGGCAAATGCAAGCCTGATGCCCTAAACGAAAAAAACCTGAAGGAGACGGGCGGTACCATAAACAAGCTTAACAAGGACCTTATCTTTCTAAACGATTCGCTTTGTGCCATGAGGGTGTATGACCTTGAAAGGACTGTGGATATGTTAAAAACCCTGCCGTATGCGGGCGAGGTTTCGTTATTTGGCAGGGGGTTTGCATCGGTTTATGTACGCCTTTTGAAAATTCTTCATGGTGATATAAACATTGAAACGGAGGATGAAGTAAGCCCAAGGGGGATTTTAGAAAATAAATATTATGACAACTATAATATCGGGGCTGTAAACATGCCGGGGATAGCGGTTCATACCTTGTTGTAAAACCACTTAAAAAAAGAAAGGATGCAATAAAATTGAAAAAATGCGTAATGGTAGGGGCGGGGAACAGGGGGATACAGGCATTTGCGGTGCCCATTGTAAAAGAACTTGGCGACTGTATAAACCTGTGCGGGGTTTATGATTTAAATAAAAAGCGTGCGGCACTTGTGGGAGAGATGGCAGGCAGCCGCATCCCCGTATACGAAAGCTTTGAAAAGATGATAAAAGATGCAAAGCCGGAAATTGTTATAGTAACCACAAAGGACAGTGCCCATGACGAGCATGTAATAGGGGCGTTAGAGGCGGGTTGTGACGTGGTATGCGAAAAACCCCTTACGACAGACGAAAAAAAGTTAAAAGCCATTTATGAAGCCGAAAAAAGGACGGAGCGCAAAGTTACAGTGACATTTAATTGCAGGTTTTCCCCCTTTTTAAGCAGAATAAAAGAGCTTTTGGCACAAAACATTATAGGTGAAATTTTAAGTGTTCACTATGAACATTTTCTTGATACGGTTCACGGTGCAGATTATTTTAGAAGATGGCATCGTGAGAGAAAAAACTCCGGCTCACTGCTTATACATAAATCAACCCACGATTTTGACCTTATTAACTGGTATCTTGATGACGAGCCCGAAAGTGTCAGTGCATTCGGAACAAGGCGTTTTTACGGGCCTGTAAGGGAGCAGAGGGGGGAGCGATGCCTCACCTGCCCCTATAAAAGCTCATGCGAATTTTATTTTGATATTAAGGATCAGGAATTTATCAGAAAAGCGTACTATGAATGCGAAGGGGAGGACGGATATTTTAGGGACAAATGTGTGTTTTCCGAGGAAATTGATATTGAGGACAGTGTCAGCCTGAACATAAAATACAAAAAGGGAGCGGTGGCATGTTATTCGCTAACGGCACATTCCCCTATCGAAGGCTCGAAAATGGTTTTTGCGGGCAGTGAAGGGCGCATGGAAGTTACCAGAATAAAGAGCGGGAAAAAGGCGGAAAACCCAATTATAATTTACAACAGATTTGGGGAGGAGATTATTTACAGAGAGGCTGATGAGGCACGGGGGTATTCTTCAAACCTACACCATTTAACTGCGGAGAACCTCGACGGTCACGGCGGAGCGGATCCGCTTATGAGGGCGATGATATTCCGCGGTGCGGAGGATGACCCGCAGGGCAGGCTCGCCGACACGAGGGCGGGGGCTATGTCTGTCGGAATAGGCATTGCGGCGAACAAGTCCATGGTGGAAAACAAAACCGTGCAAATAAAAGATTTTCTTGATTTTCTGTAAAAGGAGGGAAAGGCATGAATGAGTATTCACCCGATGTGGGGGAGAGGAACACTTCCGACGGAGGGTTTTCAAAGGGATGGGGGGCGCATTTTCCGCCTTGCGAAGAATACTGGTATGAAGCGCACACCCATTTAAACAATGAAGAGTGCGGCGATATAAATATAAGCGAAATTTTGTCGGCGCATGAAAATATGCTTGATGAGTTCGGCGTTAAAAAATCTGCATTTATAATAAAGGTTTTTGACGAGAAAACAGGCTGGAGACCCGACGGAAGCGAGACGGGAAAGTTTTTCCCCTGTGAGCAGGTGTTTGGGGAAACAAAGTTTTTAAAAAACCAAGACAGGTTTTTTTGGGCGCCGTGGATAAGGTATAACGACCCAAACCTGACCCTTTTAAATAATTGTATTAACAGGGGTGCAGCCTACATAAAGCTGCACAATGCGGAGATTATTATTGATGCGGCAAACCCCGAGTGCTGGTATTCGGAGAAGTGGCGGCGAATGTTTGAAAAAATGGAGGAAAAACATATCCCCGTTTTATGGCATGTGACACAAAGGCTTACCGCATGCCCCTACCGCGGCATGGGGGCAAACAGCTATTGGAAGGTGGGGGTACCAAAGGGCGTTACATACAACAACCAAAGGCTGCTGGATATATTCCTTGATGTGGTGGAAAAATACCCGGGCATTAATTTTATAGGTGCGCATCAGCTTCATTTGGGGTGGGAGTGCCTTGCAAAATTATTTGAAAGGTATAAAAATTTGTATATTGACACAAGTGTCGGCTGCTATCTAAAAAATGATGATGATTTTTATGCAAACGACAAAGAATATTTAAGAAACGTTTTTATAAAGAATTACGACAGAATATTGTTTGCAACAGATGTGTACTACAAACAACCAAAAATGACAGAGTGGAAAATTAAAGACGAGTACAGGGGGCATATACGTTTTATTAAAAGGCTTAATTTGCCGCACCGTGTTTTACAGGCGATTTCGCATAAAAATGCGGAAAGGTTATTTGAAAAGCTATGAAGGGGGACAATAGATGAAACCGAAAAGGCATTGCTGTGCCGTGGCGCTTGTGGTTGCGGCAGCCATTTTGTTTTTCGGATGCGGCAAAAAAGAAGGTCGGCATTACAGCGAAGAATTAATGGGCAGCACAAAATATCCTCTTGAAACGGATGTAAC
>CAZNYY010000281.1:0-3717 GCA_964577335.1 uncultured Oscillospiraceae bacterium
AAAAATTCTTCATTCTTTCAGCTCCAATCCTTAAAGTTACCTTTATTTTATCATAAAAGTAATGGTTTTTCAATCTATTTATTTAATTTCAGGAATAATGTTATGTGGGATTAGCAAATTTCAATTTAACAAACATTCTAAACCCTATGACTCATTTACTAATTTTCCCGTCATATGATCGATGGACAATTCTAAAATTTTTACTCTTGCAATTGCTTTATGAATTTCTTCCTCAACAGACTCAGCTGTTGGATAATATTTAAGTCCAAGCTGACGAGCAATTTTTAATGCTTCATCAACATCATCAATCCTTTTTACTCTGCCAAATATAACAATACTTCTGATATTTAATGCCCAGTCCCCACGCTTGCGAAAACCTTCATCCATAACACAAAATGACACCTTGTTATTCACATCTATAGCATCAAGTTTATGTCCTTCTTTCGCACAATGAAAGTAAAGTTTTCCATCCATATAGAGATAATTCATTGGAAAAGCATATGGATAACCATCTTCCCCATATACTGACAGAACTCCTCTGGGCTGCTCTTTTAAAATATCAATACATTCCTGTTGAGGTATTTCCTGCTTAAATCTTCTCATTTTGCGAAACATAAAGATCTCCTTTTATTTTCTCCTTTAAATTCCTATTTGTAGCTTAATATAAATCCCAATCAGATAATTTTTCAAACCAAATTTCCTTTAACACATCAATATCATCTTTAAATTCCTTTGCCGTCTGTGTTTCTCCTTTTTTTAGTTCCTCTAACACCTCAAAAACGAAATGCTCTCCACCATCTTTATTCCAATCGTTTTGCAGCTTCATATCAACACAGGAGCCTGTTTTTTGCGAAAACTCAAATCGATTCTTACTTCCCTGTAAATTTGTTTCAGCCTTTAAAAGCATTTTGTTACTCAGCGTATTCTTAATAACATAAACCCCACCGACAATTTCACGCTCTTTATATTGAGCCTGCAGTTCTTTTTTTGATTTTACATTGTCCAAAGCCGTTCATCCTTCCATCATCTTGTATCATTCAAACTATTTTCTTGACTTTCTGCAAGCATAAAAACATATTGCATAAAAAATAAAAACCATAATTCCTATTGGTGTTTCATTGATAATTTGTCCCGTATCCTTTGTTCCCATGTAAATCAGATGGATAGCAGGCAACATTCCGGCTATTGCACCCCATGCTATATTTTTTCCCATTAGAATACCGCTAATGAAAAACAAAGCCAACCAAAGCCATACAATGGGCGAAACAGAATTGGCTCCACTAAATAATATCAGTGCATAAAAAAGTCCAAAGACTACGAAAGGTATGTAATATAGAATCTTTTTCAAATAAAACACCTGCTTTCAAGTTTGTTTTAATAGTTGTTAATATAAACCAGTAAATTGAAATTTATTTTATATATGTCATCGGAATAAATCTCATACCCTCAGCAATCTGTTCATCACTATCGGGTACGAAACCTAATTTTTTGTAAACTTCAACCGCATACGGTGAAGAATTTACTGTTATTTTTTCTCCGGTGCTTTTTTGAGTAACGGTTTCAAACAGTTTTCTTCCGATACCTTGCCTGTGATACTTGCCATCGACAAAAAACAGTGCAATATGATTACCATTGTTTCTTGTCGCGATGACTCCTGCGATTTCATTATCTTTATATGCACCGTAAAATTCAAGCATATCAATTGATTCTTTATTGTGAATAAAATCCTTAAAAGTTTGAATTCCCTGCTCCGAATAATCAGGAGCTTCATACTGTATGAAAACAGATAATACGAGCATCAAAGCTTTTTCACGGTCATTTTTATTTATTATTTCTATTGTCATCCCTATACGCTCCTTCCTAAAACTCCTCGCTAAATTCCTGCTTATCATTTGCAATGCAGATATAATCCTACAAATTGAAATTACGCTCCAATAATATCTCTAAGACAATCCAAAAAGGCTTCTTCGCCCCATGTGTTTATCTTGAAAAACACCGCTTGGCTTCCGCCGGAAGTAATTGCTGCAATATGAAGATTTTCACCAGTTCCGACTAATGTAACATTTAGACTTACACGATTTTTCCCCATCATGCTGTATCGCTCATAAACACGAACTGCACACCTTGTTTCACCAACAGAAAAATCACTTCCATCTTCATAGCTGGCAGAAAAACTGCCATGTAGTATTCCATCGTGTATGCTATTTAGAATTTGATTAAAATTACCCTTAAAAGTTTTTTCATACTTCGCCATACACTACCTCACAATCATCACTTCAATTACCTAATCACTTATTTTCGGTGCAACAGTATCGCTTCGAGGAACAATATCAAAAGGGTCTTATGCTATTTAAAAATCGCTCCATTGGGCACATTGGCAAAAGACGGCATTTCAGATGACTTTTCGGAATCAAAAACCAATGTTTCTCCCTTAATTTTAAAGAAATATTCATATCCCGGCTCATCATCTGTTTTAAGAACAACATATTCATCGCTGATTTCATAAGAGCCTCCGGGAAGATAACTGCTCAAGGCTGAATACATGAAAGTATATTGATTATTTTCCTCAAATGTTATTGTTGGCTTGAGGGCTTCAGTGGATTCCTCATAGACATAAACGTTCGTAATATCTACATCCAAATTGTTTTCATTTACGCAACCAACAAAAGTAGGTATAAGAATTAGCACTAACAACAGCAAATATAATGCTTTCTTCATTTTCAATCCCATCCTTTTTTAAAAAATACCTTTATCTTATGTGAAAAATTATATCATAATATCACCAATTACTCAATCATTTATTTCCAGCACAACGCTATCACTTCGTGGTGTAACCTCAAAACGTACCTCCTGTGGACTTTGGTTTAGCTGTATGTTATTCTTTACAATTTGTAGTGTAATCACAACCCCTTTGCCGCTAAAGGAAAAACTGCTCCCATCACAATCAATATCAACCAATCTTTTGCCCTTAAAAGCAAGGTAATCTACCGGATAATTTTCTGTAATGGTATAGGTAAGGGAATAGTCTTCACTACCACGCTGTTTTATTTTCATTTCCTTGCCGTCGTTGCTTATGATAACCCCCTCCGCTGATTGAATTTCCCGTGTTAGGTAGAAAATCGTATCATTTAGGCTCATACGATTACTGCTTTCAATTTGACTATCGTACAAAAGGGTGTTTATCAGAAGCAGGAGGGATATACCTGCTGTGATAACCACCAAAAGAATAGAGGAGGCTATTAACACCTCTACAATGGTAAAACATCTTTTCTTTTTCACGCTACCCCTCCAGTCTGATTATAGTAATAAGTTTTGTGTTGGGTGTATCACCGCCTATTTCAATACGGAAAAGTGTTGGCTCATCGGTCATTACTTTTTCTGAAAAGCCATATTTTTCATCAGAAATTATATTTATCTCTCCGCTTTCTGAAAAGCTAACCTCACCAATCCCAATCGCAATGATTTTAATATTATGCTCCTGTGAAAAAGTGTAAAGCTGAGATAGGGTTACCACCTCAGCCTTTACCTTTTCTAATGTATTAATATTTTCAATAACAGCTTTTGTTTGCACATCTCGATAAAAGGTGTCTTTAAAGTAACCGCTTGCAAAACCAATGGCGGTTACAGAAACAATGCCTATAATCAGCATTGACATAAGACCCTCAATGAGTGTGTAAGCACTTTTGCTTTTCATTAGTTCTTGTATCGAATACTTGC
>CAZNYY010000282.1:0-3686 GCA_964577335.1 uncultured Oscillospiraceae bacterium
GTATTGATGCCGTTTGGGTTTCCAGATTATATTCAATACTGCCGCCCAGCTTTTCAACAATAAACCTTGCCGGAACCAAGGTTGAGCCGTTTACAATAAAGGGTTTTACTTCCTTATTCGTTTCATCAATTTTGTTTCGCACACCGCTGACCAGTGCCTGATGTGAGCCGACGTAAAAAGCAAGGGTATCTTTCATTTTCATTTCAATCGTATCCTTATTTATAGAAGTAGATGGACCGGACACTGTCAAGTCCCAATTTTTTGCTGCAATTTCCTCATCGGTAAGCGGCACACTTCCGCCGTAAACCTTAACATCGCTCAGATAAAATTGTGTGGAGCATGGTTCCACCACACTGGTTACATGAAAACGCAAAAGATATAAGTCTTTAAAACTTGCTCCCTGCAAGGTGCTGTTCAAACTTAAATTATGTGCGCGCCTTTTGGCATTTATATATATGCTGTATGTATTTTCTTCTATATCAATTGCAAGTGCAATTCTATAAAACTTCCCTTCTGCAAGTTTCATTATTGGGCTTCCTGACAAATCAAGAAGATTGCCCCCTGCGTCAATCACTATCGGGTTAATGCTTCGTGACTCGGAATCACGCAGTGATATGAGTTTTCTGGAGTTTGTATTTTCATCAACTCTTATATCCGCTTGTATAATAATCTTCCCTGTCGGGGGTTCCTCAAATATTTTGTTGATAAGGGAGTCATCAGCGCTTTTTATTTCAATTTTTGCACTTCTGTCACCGTTTCCGGGAACGTCCACAACCCCGACGGAGTTTGACTTGGCATTATGGGTCACTGAGGTTGGCATACTCCCAACTGAAGTTTCGTCAAAGTTTTCGCCTAAATACCATTGCTCAGCCGC
Source organism: uncultured Oscillospiraceae bacterium (assembly GCA_964577335.1). Classification (GTDB taxonomy): domain Bacteria; phylum Bacillota; class Clostridia; order UMGS1883; family UMGS1540; genus CAZNYY01. Next base: position 875 of record CAZNYY010000282.1, read on the forward strand.
AGCGGACACACCTCCCCCCGGCACTGCAATAAGGTTTGCCACAAAGAAAATCAACAATAATTTTGAAATCAGCTTCATACCTTAACCAACCTTTCTGTTTTTATGAAATTATCGGACTCGTGACGTTGTTCCGACAGAGAAAATAAAAGAGTACATATTACTCCTGTCAAAAGAACCACTTAAGAATTTATCTTATACTTATTTTAACATACACAAAAATTTATGTACATAATCAAACCACGCAAAAAACACGATATAATGATGTATTAAATTATACTATAATGTGTGGTTTTGCCACAAAAAATATGTTAAAAGTGCCAAAATTAAAAACACTTACATACATAAAGGGCAGGAAAGCTAAAAAACAGCTTTCCTGCCCTATTTATTTTATATAATAAAGCTTTATCCCTTACCAAAAAGGGGTGTTGACAAATATCTCTCTCCCGTGTCGGGCAGTAAAACCACAATGGTTTTCCCCGTATTTTCGGGGCGGCTTGCAAGTTGTTCCGCCGCATAAAGCGCCGCACCTGATGAGATGCCAACCAAAATGCCGTCCGTACTTGCAACCTTTCTGCCTGTTTCAAATGCGGCATCATTTGATACGGTAATTATTTCATCATATATTTCTGTATTTAACGTGTCCGGCACAAACCCCGCACCTATGCCCTGAATTTTGTGCGGACCTGCGGTACCTTTAGAAAGTATGGGGCTGTCCTCCGGCTCAACCGCTACGACTCTAATTTGGGGGTTTTTGATTTTAAGTATTCCCCCGCCCCGCTTATTGTGCCGCCCGTGCCTATGCCTGAAACGAATATATCAACACCGCCATCAGTGTCCTCCCAAATCTCGGGTCCTGTGGTTTCCCTGTGAATTCTGGGGTTTGCGGGGTTTTGAAACTGCCCCGGTATGAAGGAATTTGGCGTTTCGGCGGCAATTTCCTCCGCCTTTGCCATAGCCCCCTTCATGCCCTTTGCACCTTCCGTAAGCACAAGTTCTGCGCCGTACGCAGACAAAAGATTTCTTCTTTCAACACTCATGGTTTCCGGCATTGTAAGGATGACCCTGTATCCCTTTGCCGCCGCCACGGCCGCAAGCCCAATTCCCGTATTTCCGCTTGTCGGTTCAATTATAACGTATCCCTCACCAAGCTGCCCCTTTTCCTCTGCGTCCTCAATCATCGCCTTTGCAATTCTGTCCTTAACGCTCCCTGCGGGGTTGAAATACTCAAGCTTCGCCAGAATATCGGCACCTAAAGAGTTTCCGTATCCGCCAAGCTTTACAAGCGGTGTGTTTCCTATTAAGTCAGCCAAGGTTGAATAAATTTTTGCCATTGACATTCCCTCCTTAATATAAATCATATATGTTTTATATGATTAACTTGATAACATTATATTCTAACACTCTTTATTTGTCAACACTTTTTTAAAACTTTTTTAGTGTTTTGAGTTTAAAAACAAAACGGCGCACAAAAATGCACCGTTTTGCTTATATCATATCAAGTTTTTTGTATCTAATTAAGCACGCTAATATCACTTTCATAAATGCCTCGAAAACCTTCATGTATGGAATCAAATGAAACTTTGTTGCCTGTGCGGTTCCACCTCGGGTGCAAATCGCAACGGATATCTATTACAGAGGAAGGCGGAGAATAATAGCTTCCAATCACTGTGCAAACATTTTTTTCCACATCAAGCACCCGCAGATGCTGCAAACGCTGTTTGTCAGGATAACTGTCGTTTACAATAAGCTTTCTGTCGGGGGAATAACTCATATGATTGTCCTCTTCAAAATAACCGTCTGCAATAATGCTTCCCTCATATGTTTTATCCTTTATTAAATATGTGTTGTATTCCCCCATGTGGCATTCAAGTTCCTTACCGTGGTTAAAAATTATAATATCCTCGGCATTCTTCCAAAAATAGTGGGATTGAAGCCCGTAATCGGACAAAATGAACATATCACTGCCGTCTGTATTTGCTGTAATTACTGCTGTTTTATGCCTTTCCCCGGGCGCGGGAAAATTCCTGGGCAAAAACAAAAACCTGCTGCCGTCCGTATTAAACGTAATGTGATTTATAATCATTTTTTGCTCCACATCGAAAAACGAACCTGAAAATTCCCAAATATCATCCAAAGAAATAATTAGTTTGGACTTCCCGCTTTTTAGGTCAATTAGGAAAATGCCGTCGTCCTTTGGATGGTTTTGGTTATAAAACTTATCCTTTGGGCGGGCATATCCGTAGCCGGGGCGAAAGTTGTAAAGGCGGCTCATGTTAATGCCCAGTGCATATTCATGAGAAACATTTGCAACTCCCCTGTTTAAATACCGCTTTTTCCCTGTATGAATATCCATGATGACACCCACAATTTCATCATCAACTATATCATTGTAAATAATTTCTCTGTCTGCCGCTTGCGGGTTCCATTGCAGCATTGCCCCCTGCTGAAAATTCCATGCTTCGGTTGTGGCAAGGGGTTCAAATTTCCCTTCGGTGATTAGCCCAATCTCCGCCGCATCCCCCGCAGTCTGCAGCCTATCCATAAAAGGAACCCTGTGAGCCAAATAATATTTTTCCGTTTTGTCAAAGGGTTGTAAATCGTAATATCCGAAAAAGTAATGTCCGTCTTTTGGCGAAATTCTTTTTCCCTCCAAGGTTTTATATTGCAGTTTCATTTCTTCCTCCTTTTATTGAGAGTACCTTTATTTTTATATGGTAACATTTCCTTTAAGCCTTGTCAAGATATGCCAGGGTGTGAACACGTCAAAAGCATGATAAACATTCACGAACACACGTCAAGCATTATAATCTTT
>CAZNYY010000283.1:0-3668 GCA_964577335.1 uncultured Oscillospiraceae bacterium
GAGCTTTTGCACGAGGTATTGTCCCTTAGGGAACGTGTTTTTGCCGTTGGAGATGATGCGGGCTGTATATATGAGGGACTGCCCACAAAAAGGGAAGACGGGATTATTGCGGGTGTACCCATTATGTACGGCTGCAATAACTTTTGTTCCTACTGCATTGTACCCTATGTGCGGGGCAGAGAGAGAAGCCGAGAAGAGCGGGACATAATTGACGAGGTACGGCGCCTTGTAAACGGCGGATACAAGGAAGTGTTGCTTTTGGGGCAAAATGTAAACTCTTACAAGGGCGGGGGAGAGCATTTTGCAAGACTTTTGCAAATGGTAAGCGACACAGGCATTGAAAGAATACGGTTTATGACATCACATCCTAAGGATTTAAATGACAGTGTGATTGATGTGATGGCAAAAAACAAAAATATTTGCAAGGGGCTGCATTTGCCCGTTCAAGCTGGCAGTAACAAGGTTTTGGAGCGGATGAACCGAAAATATACAAGAGAGCAGTATATGGATTTGGTGTCAAGGGTAAGAGATAAGATGCCGGAAATAGTTTTGACAACGGACATTATTGTGGGCTTTCCGGGGGAAGATAATAATGACTTTGAAGAAACACTTTCACTGCTTGAAAATGTGCGTTATGACATGATATATTCATTTATTTTTTCAAGGCGCAAAGGAACCGCCGCCGAAAAGTATAAGGATGTGCTTACAGAGGACGAAAAAAAGGAAAATTTCAACCGTTTGCTGGAGTTGCAAAACTCTATTTCCCTTGAAAAGAATTTACTGATGCATGGGAAAACAGAAACGATTTTGGTTGAAGGTGTAAGCAAAAACCGAGATGAATTTATGACAGGGCGAACCGACGGGGGAAAAATAGTAAACTTTAGGGGAGATAACTCGATCGAAGGAAAATTTGTAGACGTAAAAATAACAGAGGCAAAGACCTGGAATTTAACGGGTGAAAAAATCACATAATAATCGTATGGATTCTAGATAGTGTCTACACTATTTAGAACAACTTTACAGAAAGAAGGATTTTTAATGGATATTTTAGAACAGGCAAGGGAACTTGGACAGGCTATTTTAAACAGTCCCGAATATGAGAGATACGAAAAGGCGCAAAAAGCCCAAAGCGAAGATGAGGATGCCACATCCCAAATAAAAGACTACAACAATTTAAGAAATGAGCTTGCGCTGAGAATAAAAAACACTAACCCTCCGCAAGATGAAATTGATGAAGTTCGTGCAACGCTTGAAGGGGAATATCACAAGCTGCGCAAAAACCCGATAATTGATGAGTTTATTGAGGCAAACGAGGCGTACTACCGCCTTGTTGAAAATGTAAACGGCATTATATCAATGTTTGTTTCAGGCAAAGAAAGCGGGGGCTGCTCGGGCGGCGGATGCTCGTCATGCTCGGGCTGCAACTGATAATATTTAAAAACACAGCAGGGGTGTAAAATCCTGCTGTGCCGGATACTGTGTCCGTGGAATTATTTATATGGATATTTTTTGTCCTGCAAAGGAATATTATAGATGTCGGCATACGAATCCATCTCGTCCTCCGACTGTGCAAGGGTTTGAATTAATCCGGTGCAGTCCGTAGCCGATGCGGCGCTGCCTGAGCCTACAAAGAATGTTTCATCTTCATGTTCGGGTTTATGTTTGTTTTTCTCGCTCATGTTCCTCCCCCTTCGATTTATTATTATTTTGCCTTGCATTTGATGAATTATGCATTACGGCAGTTAATAAATTATATGACCAGGAAAAAGCAGACGTGAATTTTTGTGGTAATTTTAATTAAATGTATTGACTTTACTGATAAAAAAAGGTATATTTAAGAATAGCCGAAGAATAAATTGTACAAACTATAAGCTTAAATATTTCATGCTTAAAGCGGCTGACATATTTTTAGGAGGGATAACAAAATGGCAAAGACCAAGAGAAAGCTTACAAGGGAGCAGAGAGAGGCGATAGACAATAAAATAGTTTTAGCCACTGCCATAGCCCTTATTTCAGCGATAGCGCTGTTGTTCATATACCGCTGGCTTCACTCGGCGTACGCTGCGGGAACGAGAACATTTGTTGTAATTCTTATGTGGGTAGGAACGGCGGGAGTTGCAGCATCGCTGGCAATGTATTTTTGGAAAAAGGAAAAGAAGTATTTATTTTTAATTCCTTATTTTGCGGCGGGTTCATTTTTTTGTTTGCTGATTACAAGGAACATTTTTTATAGCATATTACAACCCTTTGGTATTTATACCGGAACAAAATTTAATTTTATTTTTATATATTCATGCTTGGTGGTATATCTTATAGTTTCTTACATTTATTACGGGCTGAAGCTTCGAAGGAAGTAATTTTTGGATTAAAAAAAGGCGCAGGGCGGGTACAAACCGTCATCTGCGCTTTTAATTATATAAATGTTAATCCACCTTTTGATGGGGGTTTTCTAAAAACCTGTCCAGCGCATTCTCCATATCCTGAAGCTTTGACTTCTTCATAAAAAAGAGATTTACGTCATTTTCATAAACCGCATAATTTAAACTGTCATACGGATAAAATTCAAGCTTTACTGTGCTGCCGTCTGTAAGAGTATATACAATACTGCCTTGAAGCTCACTCTTTTCGGCGGGCTGCGGCATCACCCCGTCCGCCGTAAGCCCTATTACCTTTTGGTAGATTGATTTGAACGCATCCTCGGAGGCAGAGTCACCGTTTGCAAAGTATGATATATTTTCACCCTCGCCCTCTCTCGAAATACTGCCGGAAACCTCCGCCACATCAATGTCAATTCTCCCAACCAAGTTGATATTTACAAGATGTACAAATTTTTCAATAAGGTCAAACGCGGTTAAATTCATAAACGAAAGCTTTGTTTCCGCCACAGTATATACGGGGCTTTTTCCATCCATATAAACATATGTCACACCGTCTTTTTTGCCAACCCTAAAAGTAACTTCCTTGTCTTCCGTTTTCACAGTTACGGAGGAGCCGCCGATGCCGTACAGCGACAAATCGGAAGGATTGTCTGCCACGATATTGTCTGCCGAAATACCGGTCAAGGGTGTTATCAGCTTTTCCGAAACCATGGAATTATCGGCATTTCTGGTTATGGGGCTTGTCACAAGCCATGACGAAACCATGCCGTATCCTTCCTGCTGGAGTTCTGCGGAAGGCGGGTTATAAACAACACTCAGTATCGAGTCGGGTTTTTCAATTATAACCTCACGGACGGAATTTGCATCAAAAGATGTAATTGTCATGACCCGATAAGCGCTTAGAGGTTGAAGCATACTGTCGCCCGCACCCGAATAAATCGTATAAACTATATTTTCGTCAGAGGGTTTAAAATAGTACCCCGTTTTGGAAGGTGCCTGATCACCAAGTTCAAAGGTTTTTGTAACACCGCCCTTTAGAGTTACGGCCATTCTTGCGGATGGCTGTGAAAGCCCGTAAATGCTTAAATCCACAGGGTTTGTTTCGATTTCCGCTTCGGCGGTTATGGAGGATATGCTGTACGCTAAGGAATCAACCTTGCTTTGGTTAAGCTCAACAAACTCCTGCCCAAGAACTACCCACCCGCCATCGGTTTTGTAAAAGGCATATTCGGCATCGGGGTTTTTAATTTCAATCTTTTCCACATCATTTTTATCGGTTTTAAATATCTC
>CAZNYY010000284.1:0-3667 GCA_964577335.1 uncultured Oscillospiraceae bacterium
TGATTCTATCTGTAAATGAGAATACCCAACGCTCTAATAGAGAAATTACGGCAGAATTGCGGGATGCTCTCGGAAACGTTAATATTATAGACCGTCAGAATCATCCAAGCAGCAGTTATATTGCGGACGATCTTGAAGGTATTAAGCAAATAGGCGTGCTGTTCCCGATAGCATTCTTTCTGATAGCTGCACTTGTTACATGGGTTACTGTAGGAAGAATGATGGAAAATCAGCGCCAGCATTTGGGTACGCTGCGCTCTTTGGGTTTTCCAAAAAGAGAGATAATGGGAAGGTATTCGCTTTATGGAATCCTGATTACCATTCCAAGTATGCTTTTGGGATGGCTTCTCTCCCGATATCTTGCGAAATTTTTATATGGACTTGGAATCGTTCGTTATACAATAGCGGACAGCGGTGTCGATACTTTTTCCATGCATTTTTTTGTTGGAGCGATTGGTGTTGCCTTTGTGACCTGCGGTGCAGCGTTACTTTCATGTAAAAAATCGTTAAAAAGTACACCATCGGCTCTTATGCGGCCTAAACCCCCGGCACAGGGACGCCGCATCTTGTTGGAAAGAATACCTATATTTTGGAGAAGCCTGAGCTTCAGCGGAAAAATTGTTACAAGAAACCTCTTCCGCAATAAGACCCGGGTGCTAATGGGGCTTATGGGTATTATCGGATCAACCGCCCTTATTTTGTGTGGCTTTGGGATGAAGGATTCTACCGATGTCACGATTGATCGTGCGTTCACCCAAACTATGCGTTATGATGCGGAAATCAAGCTAAAAACACCTATGACCCCGGAGGATGCCGCCTATATTTATGAAGCACTGCAAGGGGCACAGTCGATTGATGCCGCGATGGCATTTAGCGTTTATATTTACAGCGAGGATAGCGGCGTACAAAATCCTTACTTGGTCGTAATGGATAACAATCAGAGCAGCTTGCATTTTTCGGATATTGCCGGAAAAGAAGTAACTCTGCCGGATAACGGCGTACTAATTACTCCGCGAATGGCAAAGGCTCTTGATGTGGGAATTGGAAGTGTGATGAGGGCAGAGCGGCTCGATGGAACTGTCATCACCCTTGAGGTGGCGAATATTATAGATTTTCCCGTGGGGAACGAAATCTATATCAGCCGGACTGCGCTCTCCAAGGTATCGCATCTTCCATTTACGATCAGTGTGCTTTTTATTAATGGCCAGGGATTGGATTTTAGCTTTTTGCATAACGACCCTCGTATTGCCTTGATTGAAACTAAATCAGAAATGGAAGCAAACATGATGATCATTCTGGAAATGCTGGGCAGTCTTCAAATGGTTCTCATTATCTTTGCGGGACTCTTGGCCTTTGCAGTGATGATGGTGCTTGGCATCATGAATTACCATGAACGGATTCGTGAACTTGCCACACTAAAGGTTTTGGGGTTCCATCAAAAAGAGATGAAAAGGCTGGTGCTGCGAGAAAATATTTGGATTGCAATATTCGGATTGCCTTTTGGAGTAATTGCCGGATTCGGGCTGGTTTACATGATGCAGGCGCAGACAACGAATCCAGATATGGAAATCACCCCGTTCATTTCTGTTCCCAGCATTATTTTAGGCTGCGCGTTGATACTGGCTTTCACCTTGTTTGTGAACTATATCATGGGGAGAAAGTTTAAGAGTATTGATATGGTATCTTCGTTGAAAAGCGTGGAGTGATCTACACAAATAAGGGTATCTAATTGTCGTGCTGCCAAATATAAATACAAACCTAAAGCTTATTTTCTTCCTGTAAGTGAGATTTGCATTTATTAGTTTTGCTGGAAAACAGAAAACAAATGAAAAACTCGCACTCAACAGGCTAAAGCCTTAATAAAAGATACAATAAAATGATATATCTAAAAATAAAATAGAAAATACTGCTGACAAACATCCATATTAATTACAAAAGAAATATCTTGAATCACAGCGGGGGATCACAAAACCACAAATGAATATAGGGGCATATTGGGGGAGGAGAATTCTTGAACTCTACCCGAAAATTCCCTATAGCCAGATAGAATTAAACCCTATTTATATAAAATACGGTAACTATAATTAATCATAAAAGGTAGTGGATAATAATGGATAAATACTGTTAAGTTATTCCTCTCACAGTTTATGTTTCACTCTCGGTATAGTATACCTCCGCCTTTCTGATACGATATAACACCTATTTCCCCAGTTCTGAAACCGTGCTGTTAAAGAATTACTTGTAAGCCTTGATTACTATAAAACTTCCACGCCCATATCCGCTTTCTATTTTTTGCATAACATTTTCCGAATTGTAAACAGTTTGATTGTATTCAAGATTTTTAAAACCTTCACTTATTAATAAATCTGTTATCTCTTTTACTGAATAAAATGTTGCATTTTTGTAAAATTTATTATTTTGCTTATGCCCCTTATAAAATCTTCCAAGTTTACTTTCCTTATCTATAAAAGCTACAACCAGAAAGCCATCATGCTTTAAAATCCGATAGGCTTCTTTAAACGCTTTTTTAACATCATCAAAAAAACATATTGCCGTGACCATTAAAGAGAAGTCAAATTCTGCGTCGCCTATTGGAAGGTTTTCAGCAACGCCATTAAAAACCTTTATTCCTCGACTTCTTGCAATTTTAGCCATATAATTGGACGGTTCAACACCCATCTCAATACACAAAGGTTTTGCAAACCTTCCGGTACCGACTCCGATTTCAATGCCATAGAGTCCTGGTGATATAAAACTTTTTATTGCATTAAGTTCTGAATTATATATGTTTTGATTTTTGATAAACCAGTTGTCATATTCGTTGCTATATTCATCAAAAGGCATTATTTTCGGCGCTATAATCACTCCTAGTAGTTATTAAAGAACATTAGACAACCAACCATATACTTAGAGTCTTGCATAATCTGTTAAACTTATTGTCAGCTTCTAGAAACAGCAATTACTCCTGTTTGGATAATCTTCGCTATGTCAAATGGCTTAAGTATATTTATAAAACCTTCAATTTTGCTCTCTTGTCCGGTAATCTCTAAAGTTAGAGAATTTGATGAAACGTCGTCAATTTTGGCCCTAAATATTTCCGCAATCTGCATGATTTCTGACCTCAATTGCGAATCCACCTTAACTTTAATCAGCATGAGTTCTCTCGGCACTACTTCATTTTCCTGGAGTAACTCAATTTCAATGACCTCTATAAGTTTGCTGAGTTGTTTAAACACTTGGTCTACGGTATATTCATCGCCATTCACTATAATCGTCATTCGCGAGTAATCGGGCTTCTCACATGTGCCTACAGCAAGGCTTTCAATATTAAAGCCACGTCTGCTAAAAAGCCCTGATATTTTTGATAAAACCCCCGGCTGGTTTTGTACAAGCGCAGATAATATATGTTTCGCCATAAACAGCTCCACCTTTCTTAAATTTAATAAAGAGTTGGCTCCTCGGGGTCTACAGTACATTCCAGGAAATAAGGCGAATCATCGGATAGCATTTTGCCTAATGTTTCGGCAACTTCTGAATTGCTTTGTATTTTTTTATACTTAAAGCCATATGCGGCCGCAAGTAGTTGGAAGTCTGGGTTATGCTCCAGATGTACATGTGAATAACGTCCGTGAAATACATTTTTTTGCATTTCACGCACCATTCCTAG
>CAZNYY010000285.1:0-3657 GCA_964577335.1 uncultured Oscillospiraceae bacterium
ACAACCGGGTCGTCAAGCCGAAAATATAGCATACCTGCGGGTTTTATAGTGCCGTGGAGAAGGGGATTATCATTTTCGCATACGGCAGTGAGGTACACTGCCAACTGCAAACTAAGCCCGTCAAAAACATCCCCAATATTAAAGGTTTTTGACCCTGATTTGTAGTCGATAATCCTCACAAAGGTTTTCTGTCCGTCGGGATGGCTCCATGCGTCGGCACGGTCAATTTTGCCCGTAAGTGTTATTTTTCCTCCGTTTGGAAGGGTTATGGTCAATGGTTTAAAATCTCCGTTTTCCGAGAAAACAAGCTCGTACCCAAGGGGATAAAACTCGCCGCATGAAATGCTGTTTGCAATAAGCAAAAGCGAACGTTTTATAACCCTGCAAAGCCTTGTAAAAAGCCTTGCCGTGCGGGGGGAGTTTGCAAGCAGATATTTGTTCAGCCGCAAGTCAAAAGCGGACATTATTTTTTCAATTTCACCGTCTATATAAGCCTCGTCAACACTGTGCCAGCTTTGCCCGTTTTCGCCAAGCCTTTTTGAAAAGGTGTCAATAAACCCATGCATAAAGCTGCCCGCATCCGAAGCCCCTACCGATATAACCCGCCGTTCTTTTGCAGAGAGAGTGTATTTTGCAAAATACGAAAACGGGCAGGCCGAAAAGGTTTCAAGCCTTGAAACGGCGGTTTTTAAGTTGTCCTGCCAAAGGAGTTTGGCGGTTTTAGGGGAGAGGGGCGTGGCACGGTTTTTAAAATTTAAATATTTTTCCGCCAAAACAAGCCGCCTGCTCCAATCAGGATGAGAAGAAAACCAGTTATACACCTTTTTGTATGCGGGGCTAAGCCCCTCCGTCCCTCTTTCCGAAAGAGCGGAAACAAGGGCATAGAATGCGGAGTTTTGGGAATACAATTTATCGGTTTCGGCACCGCCCAAAAGGTCGTCCTCAAATTGTATGTTGGGAAAAACCTCAAAAAGCCGCAAAACTATTTGTGACGGGCGGGAAGCAGTTCCGTCAAACTCCGCATTTGCATAGCTTACAAAAATACGTTCGGAGGGCATGGAAAGGGTTTTATAAACCAAATGCTCCTCCTCTATCCGTTGTGTGGCAAAGTCGGGTGCCATGTCAAACCCACTGTTTATAAGTGTTATACGGTCAGAATCGTTCAACAATCCTCCCGAGGGAGGGGATGCGGGGAAAACCCCGTCGTTTGCACCCACCAAAAACAGCGCCCTTACATGGTAACCCCTTATTCGTGATACATCCCCCGCCGTAACCCCGTCGGCGGACATTGGTATTATACCTATTTCGTATTGTTCAAGCCCTGATTTTAGCACCTCATAAAAACGGCGCATGGAAATTTTGTCACTGCCGAGGGCGTCGGTCATGGCATCCAAAGCGTCCACAATTTTATTAAAAACACTGCGGTACTGGGCGCTTTCGGCGGTTTGACCGTTTTTTTCAAACAATTTTGCCATTGCCATAGTCCGTCTTGCCAGTTTTCTTTCAAGCATAAATTCATAAAGCGCACGGCATTTTTCCGCCGCCGTTTCGCTTTCCTTTAGTGTGTTTTCAAGTTTAATAAGCGGGAGGGCAATTTTTCGCCTGGTTTTATCGGACAAAATCACCTCGTCCGCCTCGTCATCCGTCAACTCCTCACGCTCGGAATAAACGGAGGCACGCATACTCCATTTTTCATCGTCCTTCCACACATTTCCCCTTATCCCCGTTGCAAGCACATAATTTTCAAGTTTGTCAACCTGTTCTGCGGGTATTCGTAAAAAACCCGATTTTGCGTATGTAAATACCGCCTCATATGAAAAATTACTTACAATGGTTTCAAGGGCGGAGAGGATGAAAATGACCAACGGATGGTTTAGTATATTTGCCTTGAGGTCCAAAAAACAAGGTATTTCACATTCCGAGAACACGGTTTTAATGTATTTTGAATATTTCCCCATATCCCTGCCCGCAATGGCAATATCCCTCAGCATATACCCTTCGTCACGGCAAAGCTCAAGTATTTTGCGGGCAACAAACTCCACCTCCGTCAGCGGATTTTGGGCGGCAAAAACCGATATATTACTGCATTTTTCAGTGTATTCACGGGCAGGGTAAGAGAAAAACTCCTCTTCCAAATGAGAAAGCTCCACCGAACGTGTATCGGCGGGTTGGGAGAGTACCACCGCAGGTTCAACCCCTATCCCCACTTCCTTTGCCATGAACAAAAGCCGCTCGGCGGTAATGCCGCACGGGGCAAATTCCGGGTTTTTCGCATCTTTCGGGGTCATACAAAGTGCCACGGTAATGTTTGGGGATGTCCGCATCAGGCTCTTTATACACAAAAGCTCGGACGGTGTAAAGCTTGAAAAACGGTCTATGTAAATATCCGTATCAAAAAAAAGCTTGTTTTCCTCAATTGCCATAGCCATGCGTGTCATATCGTCATTATTATCAATGTAGTTTTTCTCTATCGCCTTTTCATATTCGCCGTAAACAAGCGCAATATCCGAAAGTTTTTGGCTAAGTAAATCGCTTTTCTGTGAGGCGGCGGCAAGGAGGGTTTCGGGCGTTTGCCCGTAACGCTTAAACTCGCCTATGAGCTTTGAAAGCTCGGCAGGCACCCCCGCCTCGTCAACCGATTTTTTGAGGGCGGTAAGGCTTCGCCTGTTATCGCTTAATATTTTGTATATGAGCATGGCTTTTCCGGCAGCGTCAATATGCCTTGCGGCGGCACCTTCATGGGCGCTTAAAATACGCCATGCCAGTCTGCCGAAGCTAAAAATTTCAATCCCCCCGGGGCCGTGTATTCCGGCGGTTTTTGAAAGCCGCTCTTCGGCGGTAAAGCTATATTGTTCGGGCACTATTATTACTGAGGGGCGCTTGGTTTCAAAGATTTTAGAAAACAAAAAATCCGTTTTCCCGCTGCCGCTTCTGCCGTACACAAAACGCAGGGACATTTTACCGCCTCCTTTTGAAAACATTTTACCATTTGTCCGCTCCCTCGTCAATAGCAAACAGGAGCTGTATCACAATGAAAAATTGTGATACAGCTCCTGTTGGTGGTAGTTTTAAGACATTTGACATCCTAAAAACCCTTCGATTTTGCATGTATCGTCAGTAGAAAAAATTGAATCATAAAGGCGGTTGCCACCGCTTAGGTTATACGCTTTAAAGCCGTTTTGGGTTAAAATGCGACACGCTGCGTATCCCCGCACACCCACCTGGCAAGTAATATACACGGGTTTTGATTTGTCTATTCTATGAAGTTCCTCACGCAGATTATCAACCGGTATATTCACAAACCCGTCAATACTGCCGAGTTCATACTCTCTTTTGCTGCGCACGTCCAAAAGGGTTACACTTCCGTCACGGGGCAGGTTTTGGACATCATGCCAATGGAAATATTCAGCCCTTTTTGCAAGCAGATTTTCAATTACATAGCCCGCCATATTTACAGGGTCCTTAGCGGATGAGTAGGGCGGTGCATAACAAAGTTCAAGTTCTGTTAAATCATGTGCTGAAGCCCCCATCCGTATAGCCGCCGCAAGCACATCGCATCTTTTATCAACCCCTTCAAACCCCACAATCTGTGCGCCCAAAATTTTGCCGCTTTTTTTTGTGTATATAATTTTTATCAGCATATCGGTAGCCCCCGGG
>CAZNYY010000286.1:0-3651 GCA_964577335.1 uncultured Oscillospiraceae bacterium
ATTATTGCGGCAATTATTTCTACTGCCACTCAATTTACGAGTATTTTTTCTATTTATTAAATTTATCTGCTACATCTTGCTCATTTCTAAAACCATTTCTTGCAGTCATAGAACCCTTTAAAACTAAATCATCATGCACTGCTGCTCCTCCCAAATTCCTTTTTCTGTTTCAATTGATTTTATCAATGATTTCCCGATTTCCCTGATTACATTTACAGTCATTGCATTTCCCGCCTGTGACAGTATGGTTGTTTCTGATATATCGCTTTTTTTTATTTTGTCTGCGAGTTTTTTAGGAAACCCTTGCAATAGTAAAGATTCATAGCCGGAAACTTTCTTTAATACCCCACCTTCGGTATAAAGCAAACCATGCCTTCCTGTTCTTAGAGTAGGACACCTGTCCTTATATATTCTTAAATCAGATTGCCTCCAATCTAAAACCAAAAAATTTTCAACAAGTATGTCTTCAAGCCTATATTTATTTTTGTTATATTTATTGTTTAGATATTTTTGAAATGTTTTGTTATTACAATCAAATACCTCAGAAGCATCATCAACCAGGTAATCTTTGATGTTTTCATTTGGCCTGTTTTCGGGCCATTTAAAATTATAATTATCCAGATCCTTTCTAAAACCAACTAGGTATATTCTTTCTCTCATTTGCGGTATACCAAAATTTATGCTGTTGAGAATCTTGTGATAGGTATTATAACCCGCTCTATCAAGCTCTGCTAAAATTTGCTTAAATGTTCTGCCACGATCATGATTTGTCAAGCCTTTTACATTTTCTAATATGAAATATTTTATATCTTTTTCAACTAATATTTTAATTAATCCATAAATCACCATTCCCCTTGTGTCACTAAACCCTTCTCGTTTACCAACGATTGAGAATGTTTGACAAGGGAACCCCGCAACCATTAAATCAAAATATGGCAAATCATTTGCCTCAAGAGTCATAAGATCCCCATAGTTTTTACTCTCAGGAAAAAACAAATTATAGGTTAAATCCGGCTTTGGATCTATCTCAGAATGGCCAACACATTTCATACCAATATCAGATAGACCTATTCTTCCGCCGCCAATTCCAGCACAAAAATCCATAAACCTATACTCCATTCTTGTCCAATCCTTTCAAAAAGGTTCCTCTTTTTACAATTCAAAACTATAAAAAATGCAACTTTCACAACTTTTGTTTGCAGTCTTTTTTTATATTAATATTGCACTTAATTATACCACCTTTATTCCCTAATTACATATTGCAATCCTAAGAATCACTACCGCCGTTTAGTATTTTAATTAAAGAAAAAACTTCTATCAATCCGATTTTATATATGGTCTCAGCAATAACTCGGTAGCTTCCGGTATCTTTTACACTTTAATAGTTTCGTTATTATCGCATTATTTCCCTTTTTTTGAACGTCAATATAAAAAAACCCCGAAAACCCTCGATTCCAGCGAGCTCTCGGTAAATGTAACCCTATCACATTTTTAAATGCATGTGCATCACCGTTTATTCCTATTTGAGCAAAAATCTCCTTACGCAAAAGCGTTCCGCCTTCAAATGAATCATCTACGCCACCATGGCATTTCTGTTTATCCCTTCAATAACAGCCCGTAAATTCATAAACACAGTCACATCATTAAACAATTCGCTAATACTTCCCTGGTCTGTGAAAGGACTTTCCTGTAGTACAGATAAGTCTTTCATCATGCCGTTTTTCACTATGTAATTTACAATCTGCCGGACAAAGTACATCTGTCTGCTATTTAACATTGTATCGCTTAAGAATTGAGAAAAGGCATCGTTAGCTGCTTTATGATCCAATCCTACTATAGATCGTATCAGTTCACCTAATGAAGTTTCTCCATATTGGGCATCATATTGTTCTCTAGTACCCAGCTCTTTCCAAAGGATATGTTCCAAAGATTGTATGTCTTCCGATGTCAAAGGCCTGTTTCCTTTTAACTTAGCAATCGCTGGAATATCCTGATGCTGTAAGATATAATAATTAACCTTCTTCTTATATTGAGCCAGATCATCGTTATCCAGCTGGGATTCTTTCACTACCATATTGAGAATGTCATCTGTAAAATCAGTGTCGTAGCGATAGCGATCTTTTTCGGGAATAAATTTAATTAAATCACGCAGCTTAATACGCACATCTTCATAGTCCATGAGGCCCGCTCTATCAAGGTAATTGTTGTGCACGATCTGCTCCAACAAGTCCTTTTGCTGAGCAACCGCCGGAATAGTGCCATATTTGATAAGCTCATTAGCCTTATTTAATACATCGTTCTTTGCTCGCTGAAAGCTCATTTCTGTAAGCATTGCCAATTCAATCTGATAAATCAGCTGATCAAAACGAGTAGCTGAAGCATCTTCTTTTGAAGGCAAAACCAGTGGTGCAATATGTTCAGCAATTTGCAAGGTATTCTCATATGTTAAAGCAGTAAAGTCTTCTTCATTTTGGAATTTATCAATAAAACGAAGATGCTGTCTAACGGCGAAATTATCCCGGGGGAGTGTCTTAACTTGTTCTAATAAATCCCGTACCAGCTCCTTGCGATAAGCCTGTAATATTTCTGTTTGAAAGCTTATATCCTGCAACTTGTAAACCATCTCCACTTTTGTGTTAAAGATTCGTTCCTGCAGAGTAACTGGTATTTTTGCTTCATGCCCTTTGCCGTGTAAGCGAAAGAATTCAAAGTTGCCGCAAAGATCAAAGATGTAGAATTGCTCTTTATCTTTACCATCAATCAACCCCTCGCAAAGGCGGGTGCCCCGGCCAATCATCTGCCAAAATTTTGCTTTACTTAAAACCTTTTTAAAAAACACTAGGTTTAAGATTTCCGGCACATCGATACCTGTATCAAGCATATCCACAGAAATGGCGATCTGCGGCATTTTATTCTTTTCGGAGAAATCATCAATCAAACTTTGGGCATAGTTAGTATAATTATCAATAACTCGGGCGTAATGAGCATGATAATCGGGATATTCCCGATTCCATACCTCTAATATCTTCTCTGCATGGTTATGGTTCTTAGCAAAGATAATAGTTTTGCCGATTTTCTCACCGAAATCAACTTTCAAGCCGTGAGTCATTAGGGTATTTAATGCCTTTCTAATAGTATCGCTGTTAAAAATCCACTGGTTAAGAGTGCTGGATTCAATAACTATAGGCAAATTACCGTCCGCATCGGCAAAAGTATCTTCATATTCTTCTTGCTCTTCCGGTGATAGCTCATCATAGACAATGCCTTTTGTCATGAATTTTAGGGTAGTTTCAATGGAAATAAAATCTACCAAATAGCCGTCCTGCACCGCTTGGGCAAGTTCATACCCATAAGTGGGAACACCGCTTTCTAAATCGAAGATGCCATAAGTATTCTTATCAATATCATCTTTTGGGGTAGCAGTCAGTCCTACCAGCAGGGCATCAAAATATGTAAAAATATCTTTGTATTTATTATAGATACTGCGATGGGCTTCATCTATGATAATGAGGTCAAAATGCCCAGGAGTAAAAAGACGATCTCCTTTTTCGTCACGGGTGGCATCAATGCAGTTTATCATCGTTTGATAGGTAGAAAATACTGCTCTGGCGTTAGCCTCTTCCTTACTTTCGGTAAGATTGCAAAGGGATA
>CAZNYY010000287.1:0-1406 GCA_964577335.1 uncultured Oscillospiraceae bacterium
CGAGCGGCGGGGTATTCCTTATTTGAGTCAGTCCGACATCAGCGGAGTTATAGAACACATGGAAAACGCCAAAAAGCACAAGAACGGCAGTTACGAGCAACGCATGGAGTATTCACGAGCGGAGCAGATTGTGGAGGGCAAACTCCCTGTTACTGTGCGAGAAAAAATAAAGGCATTTCCTCGTATAAGCATTTTAACGGGGACGAGGACACAGGTTAGAAACATGGTGGGGAACGTTGTAAATGCCTCTTACGAGGCGGCAAGGGAAAACACGGTGGGGCTTATTGCGGACATAATTACAGCCAAAGCCACGGGACAAAGAACCTTGACGGGTGATGTTGTAGGGAAGTCATTGGCTTATTGGAAGGGGTTTGGCACGGGAATATCGGAGTGGTTTAAAGATATAAGAAACAAGGTCGACACCTCACCCACCAAAACAAGGGGGGAGATAAAAAGAAATTCACGAACCTTTAAAAGTGGTGCTTTAAACGCAATTGATGCGGTGGTTAAAGCAGGATTGTCGTTGGGCGACAGACCTTTTTATCAGGGAGCATATGAGGCGAGGCTTTACGAGCTTGGCAAGCTAAATGAAAAGGCAAAAGTGAAAAAGAGTGCTGATGATATAGTTTTGGAAGCACAGCTTTATGCCTTAGACAAGGTTTTCCAAAACGACAGCACGGTCAAGAAGCTTGCATCACGTTTAAGAAATTTGCCGCAGTCAATAGACAATCCTTTTTGGCAGGGTGTGGCAGAAGCAGGAATGACAACGGTCATACCCTTCACTGAAACCCCTGCTAATATTTTTGACAAGGTTTTGGACAATTCGCCCATGGGGATTGCAAGAGCTGCCGTTGAACTTGGGAAAACAAAAAAAGGCACTTTTGACCAATTGAAGTTTATACAAAGTCTTTCAAGGGGAATAACGGGTACAGGGCTGATGGCGCTTGGGGCAATGATGTTTTCGAAAGGGTTCATTTCCATTGAACCTTGGGATGAGGACTACGACAAATACAAATTTATGCAGTCGGCGGGGCTACAAAACTATGCCTTGCGTATCGGAAATAATTACTATTCGTTAAGTTGGGTTGAGCCTATTGCGACCCCGTTTTTAGTTGGGGCGGATATAGCGAGAGGGCTAAAAGACAACGAAAATCCGCTTGTTGCATTATTCGGGTCTGCGAAGATTGCCATAGACAGCTTTTTTGAGGCATCCTTTGTTCAGGGTATTTCCGAACTTTTCGGAGAGGACGGGATAGGTGCGGGGATATACAAGAAGCTTATGGATTCTCCGGACATGTTCATTCCCCTTTCGGCTTTTGCAAGGTCGGTTGCACAGTGGAGAGACCAGTACGTACGAGAAACGAGGGACAATGATGCAATAAAACAAATGTTTAAGGAGCGGTTGG
>CAZNYY010000287.1:1416-3639 GCA_964577335.1 uncultured Oscillospiraceae bacterium
TTGGGAACGAAGTCAAGACTTTGGACGGGAAAAACCATTTCTTCAATGTGTTTGTTAATCCCGCAAATGTCACAGAATACAGGACTACAAAGGTTCATGATGAGATTATAAAGCTATACGACCAAACGGGGGCGGTTAATATGTTCCCCGACTATGTTAGCCGACCCGAGGTAAAGTTTCAGAAAAACAGCGCCGTTTTAAACGACAAAGAACTTGAAAAATATAAAAAGGAGATTGGCACTCGGACGTACGAAGAATACGGCAAGCTTATTGAAACCGAGGCGTACAAAGCAATGTCGCCCGAAGAAAGGGTAAAGGCTTTAAGCGAGGCGAAAAGCGATATAAAAGGTCAGGTTGACTTTAAAACCATAAAAGCAAGTGGAGATGATTTTGACAAATTGATGAGGAAGGACAGGTCTGTCTATTTCGGCAAAACTCAACTTGAACTTGACAACAAATACTTAAACCGTTGGGCGAAGCTTGACCCGTCAGACGACAAAACGGTTCGTGATGCTCAGTTTACATCAAGTGTTGTGAGTGCGGTATCGGCATTTGAAAAAGAAGGATTGCTAAACGAGGACAACATAGAGCAAATAAACAAATATGTTCAGAACAAGACAAAGCGTGAGCCGACAATGCTTGATTTAGGGCTTTTGGGTTTGTACAGGGCGACAGGGAGTGCGGCGGTGTTCCATGGCAGCTATCAAAGCCTTTTGGAGTTTACGGACGGAAAAATACCGTACAAAATCAATTATCCTGCAGGGTCGTTACACGAGCTTTTGGCGCAGTCCGACAGTGCGGTTTTGAAGGAATACGGCAAATTGATGTCGAGCAGTGCTTGGCTTAATATGACGAACAAGCAGAAAGAAGAGGCTTTATCCAAAGCGAAATCAAGCGCTCGTGCCGCTTTTGAAAACGGGTTGAAAAAGCAGTACGGCGCCCGAATTGATATAGATAGTAGGGCATGGGCTGTTATGACACCAGAGGAAAGAAATAAAGCCACAAAACACCAGTACAAGATTAAGTGATAGTGAGGTGCTAATATGATAACAGTAAAAGGAAAAATTCTTGACATTCCTCCGGGGGAGAAACTTTTAGCAATGGAAGGTGACAATCTCACCGAGTTTAGGCAGTTTAAAATTACACGGAGGAGCATTTTCGGGCTTAGTTACAAGCTTGACATTAAAAAGAGTGACGGAATATTGGGCATTGCCGACCTTGAAAAAACAGAGGACGGTGATGCCATAATTTTAACTTGGAAGATAAGGGAGGGGCAGCTACATCAGGGGGCACTTGCCGTACAGCTTAGGGCGTTCGCACCCGGGGGCGTTGAAAAGTGGAGCAGCAAGGACGGTGTTTTCGAGGTTGGAAGGAGCATAAACGCCGTATCCGCTTTCCCATCCCCCCTCCCCTCCGAGTTTTCGGAGATGGAGCAGAGGGTGACGGCGGCGAAGAATGATACTTTAGCGGCGAGGGATGAGGCGGTACAATCGGTCGAGGACATCGGCAGCATTGCAGACCACATTGACGAGGTAGCGGGCGGGGTTGAGGAAACGGCGATTGAGGTTGGGGGGTTAGCTGATGAGGTCAAAGACAATAAGGACATAGCCGTAATTGCCGCAGAATCAGCGGAATACAACGCAGGTATGGCATCATCCACCTACACCCAAATGCAGCAGGATATGGGGTCACGAGTTGCAACGCTTGTAAATGGCAAGCACGACCCCGACCAAGTCAACTACGCTGTAATCGGGGAACAGTTTACCGTAAACTCAAAGGCTGAGCTGGATGCACTGTTAGCAAGCGGGCGGGCGGGAGCGGAGGATATCGGGTATGTTTTGACGGGATATAACATTGATGGCGACCCGTTATATGATAGGTACACGGTTATAAGTGATGTTTGGGTTAGGTCTGCCAAGGATGCAAGTTATGCGGAACAAGCGGCATATGCCTTGCAAGCAGGCGGAGCGGCAAACTCTAATAAGGTTGGCAACATTCCGTTCTTACCGATACATGAAAGCGATTTTGACACGGGGCAAGCCGCAGGAACTTTACAGCCGGGGGTGTACGTTATATTTTCTGATGATGAGGTATTGCCATGAGTGTGCTTAGCTTAAAAGGTCGCAAGGCTTTATATGTAGATGCTAATAATCGTGTTCGCCCTGTTAAATTGTCCACGCCGGAGCAGTTGCAGTATGGGTGGCTGCCTTACGAGGCATCGGG
>CAZNYY010000288.1:0-3618 GCA_964577335.1 uncultured Oscillospiraceae bacterium
TCGGGTCGTATTTGATAATTCCTTTATCAAGCTTTTCCTTATACATTCGCATAATTCGTTTGCGAAAAACTTCTTTTTCATTTTCATAAAGTACTGGGTACTTAAAGCTTGTGTCTATATCCCACTCCTCAACGGAGTCTGCCATTATATTAGTGTTATGTATAGCCTCAAGGTATTTTTCTTTTGGCAAAGCACCTTGTTGCCTAAACATTTCAACCAGCTCGTCGTAAGACTTATATGTTAAATCAAACTCATCTTCGTCACCGTATGTCCGCCCTTTGGCTGCAAGTAATACCGCTCTACACTCTGCTTTATATTTGTCTACAGAATGCGTGTCGGTACCAGCTATAAGAGGTATATTATATTTCTCAGATAAATGCAATAGCTTTTTGTTGTAGTTTTTTTGGTCTTCGGATTTAATATGCGGCTGTACTTCTAAGTAGTCATAAGTTTTTACCAGTCGTTCGTAAACAGGGTCGCTGTCATCAATTTTGTTGAGAGGTGAGTTGAGGCACGCAGAGATTTTTATTATATTATCAGACAGAGCGAAAAACTCATTAAAACTAATTCTGTCATTATAATAGGTGTGGTCTTCACGAGAAGAAAGCTCAATAAGAGAGTTTAATTCGAGAAAGCCATTATAGTTTTTTGCAATAAGCACGGTATGGAAGTTATCACGCACTTTTGGTTCAAGCGTTCTGGTTAGGTAAATTTCAACTCCATGCAGATACTTAATTTCTTTTTCTTTACAGTAAAGTTTTTTTGCCACCCAGCTAAAAATTCCACCGTGTTCGCTAAATCCAATTGCTTTTTGTCCATGCTCAGCGGCCTTATTTATGTAATCTGTAAATTTACTTGTGCTGTCTAATAGGGATAAATCTGAGTGGCAGTGGTAAACCACATAGTTTTCCATTAATATATCTCCCAAGGAAACTCTTCGTCTCTATAGTGACAACCTTGCGCAATAATGCCGTAATTGACATTGTATAAATCGAAAAAATTTATAATGCCAGCGGGGGTAAGGTTGAACTTTCTCAACAAAATATTTACTAATTTTTCACCTTCGTCTTTAATGTCTGTTTTTACACTTAAGCCTATAGGTTCTGACATCCCAATACCATAAGAGAGTTGAATTTCACAAAAGGACGCTTTGGGAGATACTGTTTTTAATACATATTTTGCTAAATATCTCGCCATATACGCCGCGCTTCTATCTACCTTTGTTGGATTCTTGCCGCTAAAGGCTCCGCCACCTACTGGGCAATAACCTCCGTACTGGTCACATACTATTTTTCTGCCTGTAAGTCCGCAGTCTGCTCTTGCTCCACCCACAAACCAATCTCCAGAGGGGTTAATTATGAGTTTAATTTTATCAATAGGCACATGTAGCTCTTTTAGGATATTCTTGACAACTCGCATTGCCATATCCAAAGTGCAATCTTTTTTCTGGCACACACTAACCAATATTGTGTGCAAACTATCTATACCACGTTTATCTAAATCAACCGTTACTTGACATTTGGCGTCACCTTTGAAATATTCGTTTCTATCCGCATAACTTTCAATATTTTTAATAATTTTGTTCGCTAAATCAAAACCATAGGGGAGCATGCTTTCTGTTTCTCTACAAGCGTACCCGTACATCATACCTTGGTCGCCAGCGCCGAAGTTGGCTGTGTTTACAACGGCGGAGTTTATTTCTTTAGACTGCTTTCCTATTAAATTAATTAATTTTGAAAAAGGCTGACGCATATTAGACATAAATTGCTTTACTATTTTTTTATAATTAATTTTAGCGTTGGCGGTAATCTCGCCGCCTAAAACTACTGTCGACCCCTTTATTAATGTTTCAACTCCGCATTGCGCAAGTTTATCTTGTTTTAAAACTTCGGTTAAAATTAAATCGCTAATCTGGTCAGCTAATTTATCGGGGTGATATTTACTTACTTGCTCTGTACTAAATAATCTCAATCTCTGTTTTACCTCCAAATTTTCCTGTTTTTATAAAGCTGTACAAAAACTTCTCGTCCCTTATCAATCGGCGCGTCTTTTTCGTCAAGTAAACACTCTGTATCTTTTAAGTAACTTACACGCACGTATTTTTTTAACTTTGCGATGTTTTCGTCGTCGAGAATATTCTTATCTTTGTCCAGCGCAAAAACAACATCTACACCGAGTTTAATTAATAGCTCAAGCTGATAGTCATTAAGTGTGCCTGTCATAAGGGCGACTGAATTGCTTATTCCGTATGTTTCAGCTATCATCGTGGATTTTTCAGCTTCGAAAACCACCAAAAACCCTAATTTTTTAATGCTTTCTTTTGCAAAATTTAAATTAAAAACATAATCAGTAATTCCTACTTCATAGTAGTTTTGATATTTACTAATACGCTTTGCTTTGTAATCAGCGTCAAGCGTTCTGCCTTTAACATTTATTATGTTGCCGCGTTCGTCCCAAACAGGAAAAACTATTCTGTTTGAAAAAGGGTCATATCGTACTTGATATTTGTTTAAAACCTCTTGCGAGATGCCTTCGTCGAGCCAAGCCTTCAGTTTTTTTGGATTGTTGTCATATCTCTGCATAATGTCGTCAGGTAGTTTTTTGTACTTGGCTACTTTTTTATTGATAGCTGACGGTTTAAACCTTCTTATGTATTTAGTTGCTTCGAGCGGTTGGGGGAGATGTTTTACGTCTCCGCCAACATACTCGCAAGCCATATTAACAGCTTGTTTAAAACCAACTTTATGGTATTTTCGTATAAAGTCGAGCACACTCCCTGTTGCACGACAGCCAAAACAGTAGAACAAACCATTAGAAGGGGTAATACTAAAAGATGGGTCTATATCATCGTGAAAAGGGCAAACACAAATAAACTCGTCATTTTTTTCTTCAATCATTATGTATTGCGATATGTACTCGGCGATATCAATTTTGGAAAGCAAGTCTTTTATATCTACCACTTTTACCACCTGCCTTTTTGTAGACTAATAAGGAGTTTCTACCGTGTGTTGCTCTTTTGCTTGCTCAAATGTTACAGTGTTGCCTGTGAAGTTTAGGTCTATATAATCTTCTTCTATGTCTGACATTTGTTCACCAAGACGGTTTAGCTTTATATGGAACTTATAATTTCCACAATCAACACCGTCGCGGGTAATCTCTTTCGCATCTTTTCTTTTTAGCAAAGCTATTACCGAACTAAACTGCTCAAGTTTGTACGAATCTGCAATCTCGCCCCCGCGGTTTAGTTGTGCTAAAGCCAAAATAGGTATATTTAATTCTCCGCAACACCTGTTTTTTAAAAAATCACAAATATTACCTAAAAGATTGTATACTTCGCTTGCGGATATAGACCCTTGCGACTTAATATAGTCATACACTACAAAATCAAGCTCGTTGTTGTATTTCATGCGTTTCATAATGCTATAAATTTTATTAAGATTAGGCGTAGGCATATATATATGTGTATACTTTTGTTCTTTAATCCACTGTATAGCATCTTCTATTTTTTGTGCATCTTCTTTATGTTGATACTTACCACTCTTAATAAACTTGACTGGAATTTTTGTTATATGGCTAAGCATTCTCTCTAAACTTTGCCGCGAACTCATCTCGGTATCA
>CAZNYY010000289.1:0-3617 GCA_964577335.1 uncultured Oscillospiraceae bacterium
GTAAGTGTGCTGTCAAGCGTGATTTTAATTTTTCCGTACTCCAAATTATATTTCTTGCTGATAACGTTTACAACAGCATCCTGCGGCAGCATAACAAAATCGGTTTTCAGCATGGTGAACACACCAAATGCCAAAATAACAATCCCCAAACCGCAGCAAAGAATTTGTTGCCACAGCGCCCCGAGGGGCAGGGCGGAAACTATTTTTGTTGTAAAATCAACAAAAGCACCGTAGATAACAGCAGCGGCAAGTTGTGTAAACTGAAAAGGATTAAACGACTTTTTTAAAATAATAATTTGTGCCGCAAAGAATATTGCAAGTAAAATTACCGTTGCCGTGCCTGTGGAAATTTTAAGGGCGGGGCTAAACACCGCAGGACACACCCCGATAGGAGTTGCACCCAGTTTTGATTTCATGGAAAGGCTGACGCCAAGTGCTGATAGGAATATGCCTGTCAGCATTACGATGGATTTTTTTAAGATGTTTTTTAGTTGTTCATAATTTTTTACGATTTGTTTTACCTCTTTCTGTATTTATTTTACCACCTTTTGGGTATAAAAATAGACAACCAAAAGGAGAGTTTTGCCTCCCTCATTTTGTTGACTACTAATATTATACTTAAAGACACCCCGTCTGTCAAGCAAAGTGCCGAGGAACACCTGAAAACCCTTGACATTTTCGGAGGATATGATAAAATTGCTGATAGAAAAAGACCGAAGTAAAGCGGCGGAAAGGCTTGGGAATGATTATGGACAAGAGTTTATACCTCACAATACCTTTGGACGGGGAATGGGATTTTACTTACACACCACAGATGGACGAAAACATGAAACTGCCCGGGGACGAGGATTTTACGGCTCGAATGCCTGTCCCCGGGTATTGGGACGACAATGCAGAGAGGATGCAGACATCGGAATTTTGGTCTGCCAAAGCACGGTTTAACCCTGATTTTCGGCATATAGACTTTCCTATGGGGGACAATATGCCGCCGGATGCGTCACTGCCGTATCTGCTTGGGGTTGGTTGGTACAAAAAAATGGTTGATGTGCCGAGGGAGTTTTCGGGCAGGCAAATAGCCCTCTGTGTCGGCGGTGTTATTTTAGAGGCGTGGGTGTGGATAAACGGTGTATTTTTGGGGCACCATTTGGGGCATTCAACATCGTTTGAATTTCCTGTCGGGGAAAGATTAAAATACGGGGCGAAAAACGAAATTATTATTGCCGTTTCAAACACACGCACAGACAGGTTGGGCTGCATAATCCGTGGGTTTAAAGGCTTTAGTGCGGGGATATACAGACCCGTGGAACTGAAAATTGCGGGCGGTGCAAGGATTGCGGACTGCTATGTTCACCCTGCGGATGGCGGCATAAAATGGAATGTTCGCCTTGAAGGGGACAGCGCCGGCATGGTTTTGGACTGGCAGGTCAGAGAACCCAAAATGGGGGTTTTGGGCGGCGGTTCGCTTTCGGCGGGAGAAAAAACGTTGGAATGGACAACCGAAACCTTTGGTATGCGTGAATGGTCCGAACATACGCCGAATTTATACGAAATAGAAATTACGCTTAGAAATAACGGGGCGGTGTCCGACAGCCTAAAGCAGAGTTTTGGACTTCGCACCCTTGAACGGAAGGGCGTGGGGCTATATATAAACGGGCGGTCTGTAATACTGCGGGGCGCTACCGAACACGCATATTTCCCCTTAACCTGTACCGCACCCAGTGACAAAGGGGTGTACCGTGACAACATTAGAAAGCTTAAAGCGCTTGGGTTTAACTGGCTTAGGTTTCACACATGGGTGCCGTCGGAAGAATATATGCAGGCGGCGGACGAGCTTGGCATAATGTTACAGGTTGAAGCGCCGCTTGGCTTTGAGGAGGGAGAGTGGCTGGACATTTTATATGCCTGCCGCAAGCACCCCTCTGTTGTTATATACTGCTGCGGAAACGAAGAAATGCTTGATGACGAGAAAATAGAGCGGCTAAGAATAATGGCGGCGCATTGCAGACGTGTGACCCCCGACGCCCTCTTCAACCCCCATGAGGCGCTGAGGGGTGTTGAATACCATTTTATCGAGCCGGGGATAGAGGAAAAAATGCTGCAGAAGCCCTTTCCCCATCACCCCGAAAGGTTGGCTAAACTCAAGGAGTTTTCGGATGTGTTCGGGCAGTACCCCTTGGGGCTTTTAAGTTATGATTCCGTGCATGGGGACTGGAGAACCCTTGACGAGCGGCTTGCAATTTACGAGCGACCCTGTCTGTCCCACGAAAACGGAATTCACGGGAATTATCTTAATCTTGACCTGGAGCATAGGTATGAGGGCACCCGAATAGGGACGGAGATGTTTGCATCCGTTCGCCGCAACCTTAAAAAAGAGGGGTTATTGCACAGGGCGGCGTTATATTATGAAAATTCCTGTGCGTGGATGAGAATACTTCGCAAACACAATATTGAAAACAACCGAAAATGCAAATACAATGCGGGGTACGATTTGCTTGGGGCGATAGATTATCATTGGCACCGCTGCGGCTACCCATGCGGTATAATGAACGAGTTTTACGAGATGAAACCGGGGGAATCGGTTTCGGATGTTTTGCAGTACAACGGGGAAAGCTTGGTTTTGGCGGACTGCACCAACAACCGAAACTTAAACTGCGGGGACAGCATTTCGATAGATTTATATTCATCGTTGTTCGGCAGGGAAAGCCTTAGAGAGGGCAATGTTTACTGGTATTTTGCGGGCGGCGGGAATGTTTATCAAAGAGGAGAAGAAAAGCTTGAAAACATTCAAAACGGTGTAATTCAAAAAATTGCCGTGGCAAAATTTAATGCGCCCGAGGTTTTGCAGGCGCAAAAAGTTACGCTTTACGTTCGCATCTCTGGCGGGGAGTATGAGATAAGCAATAATTGGGATTTTTGGGTGTTCCCAAAACCCGAGAAAACAATAGATGAAAACATCAGGGTTATATCGGCGCTTGGCGAGGAAGAAATAAAATTCATCGCAAGCGGCGGCAGTGCCGTGCTTTTGGGCGGCAAGCCGTTTCCCGTAATTCCCACAAGTTTTCAGCTTGCGGTGACGGGGCGGGTGCAGGGCAACCTTGCAACTGTGATTGAGGACCACCCCTTAATGAAAAACTTCCCCCACGAAGGTTTTTGTGACTGGCAGTTTTACAGCATGGTGGACGAGGGGGAAGCGGCTGTGTTTGGCGAGACGGATATTCCGTTTAAGCCCATAATTGAAGTGGTTAGCAGTTTTAAGCTTATCAGAAAACAGGCAAGCCTTTTTGAAATGCGCATAGGCGAGGGCAAGTTACTGGTTTGCACGCTGAATATTTCCGAGGGTGACCCTGCGGCGATGTATTTACTGGGCGAGATGACGGCATACGCCAAAAGTGAAGATTTCAATCCTGAGGTGGAGGTAAAGCCTTCAGATATAATAAAGCTTTTGGGGGCGGATGTAAATATAAGGTACAATTTCAGTACCGACGAGGCGCTTGACCCGAATGTGAAAAAATAAAATTTGCATAATTTTCCTTATGGCGGGAAATACTGATGAAATGAAAATTTCAGTAATTCTTCCGGCTTACAATGAGGAAAAAAGAATAGGTGCATCGCTTAAA
>CAZNYY010000290.1:0-3616 GCA_964577335.1 uncultured Oscillospiraceae bacterium
GAACGAGGTCATCACGCTCGTGAAGGACACCTCCCTCGCCTACGCGATCGGCACGGTGGAGATGTTCACAAAGGCAAAGCAGATCGCGGCCTCGTGGTCGACGCTGATGCCCTTTCTCATCGCCGCGGTGTTCTATTACATCTTCAACTACCTCGTCGCCTGGGCGATGGAGCGCTCCGAGCGCGCGTTCGGGTATTACCGCTGAGGGGGCCGCGTCATGAATGTGCTTGAGCTGAAAAATATACGAAAATCCTTGCCGTGCGTTATGAACATGGACGAGTATCCGTTCATAATGCACACAAGCTGGATGTGTCAAGTTGTTTTTTCCAAGGAGAATTGTCTGATGTACAGGAACTTGTAAAAAGGATTACTTCCGCTATCAGACGCGAAAAGCTTTTTTCGTATTCAGAAATTGCGTTGTCGTTGCCTGAGTATATGGTTTCACACAAGATTGTTCAGGTTAAAAATGCAAAACAGAAGGATTTAGGAAAACATTTAAAACAACACAATATCAGCGGTAGATTTAATAGTATGACTTATGTAACTGATTGGGCATACCTTGGGAAGCAGGAACGAAATGAAGAAACGATACTGTTTTGTATGCTTGCATCAGTAAGCAAAGCACATGTTTTCCCCATTTTAGATGAGTTTGCAAAAAGAAAATTAAAGATTGCATGTGTTAGTTTTCCTACATATAACCTTACTTGCCTGAGTGAGCTGCATAGCGGTGACTATGAGCATCCCGGAAGAATTATGCTTGATTTTGGTCAAGCCGCCACAAGGGTGACTGTTTGGTATGAAGAAGCTACAGTATATACAAGAGAAATAGGCATGGGTTTTCAAACTTTTGTTGATGGTCTTTTTAAAGCATTTGGGAACATTGGTATACCCGAAATAGTAGAAATCTTAACATCCTCTGATCGTGAAAACACAGCTCTTCCTGCGGGGGTGCATAATACAAGCGCTTTTTTTGATCTTGCGGATAAATTGATTTCCGATTGGCAAAATGAGATAATCCGCATCATTCAGATGTGTGGAGAAGATGGCATGCCCATTACAAAAATTGTATGTGCAAGTGCAGTGCCAAATAATATGTTGACATTATTTGAGGATAGCGGAGTTGTTACAGAGCAGTTTCGGCTAACAAAACCCATAAGCGGAAATGGTTATACAGTTTTATCCGCTGCAAACACAGAAATTGGAGCGCACTATGGAAATGCAGTAGGGTTTGCCGTGAATACTATGCAGTAAAGGAGAGTATCAATGGAATTTAATAAAAAAATGAACTTGCTTCCTCAAAGCTATAAAAACAAACATGCGAATAAATATCTTCTGCTCTTTTTTGGTGGAATATCAACGGTTCTTCTGCTGATTTTGATGACTTCCATTATAAATCTTACTTTAGTAAATCAGAACATAAAAAAACTGCTCGCACAGGACAAAGAATATCAAAGCAAACAATCAACAATTATAGCACTACAAGAATCTATTAATAAAAAACAAAAATTAATTGAAGAACACGAAAAAGATAAGTTTCCCTTTAATTCATTCATAAGCTCTATAACTGCTCAAAAGCCCGCTGCTCTGACCATTATATCCATTGATTCCGCCGATAGATTGATCGCTTTGGAGAATGAAAATACAACTGAAAATAAAAAGGATGACGAGGACACGGAGTCGCACACTACCCTTCCGCAAAAACAAGTCACCTATGAAAAGGATCTCTCCGGCGAAAAGTTGATTGTGCGCGGTTATAGCAAGAGTTCGTCCGCAATTGCATCATTTGTCAGCAGTTTGTCAAGATTATTTTATGTGGCGGAGGCTAAACTTACAGCAATTGAGGAACATCCGGTAAGCGGTGTAAACAACAAGATCTTTGAAATGGAACTTTTGTTGAAATAACCGCTTACTTGGAAGAATATAAAAGAATTTCTAAGGTACTAATCCTTCAAAGAACTCCTTAAAATCCACATTGAAAATCCTTTGCAAAAGAATTAAGTCGGTAACAAAAATATTCTTTCTGCCTTGCTCAATATGCCCGTATTGGCTGACGGACATATTACGCCCTAAAAGCTGAAGTTCACGGACTACATCAGGCTGAGAGAGTTTTTTTAAAGTACGAATTTTCTTTATATTGCTTCCAAAACAGGCATCCTGTAAAATCTTTTGCATAACGCAACCCCCAAAAACCAATACCAATTGGTAGTTTTATATTGATTATACATAAATTTAATGATACAATGACTACCATGTGGTAGTGTGGGGTGAAAATATTGAAAATTTAAATTATAATCTACGGCAGTATAGTAATAATTTCAAAGGAGGATGTATATTGAATTCACTTGCACTTTTTAAAGGACATCTGGGAGGGGCGTATGAATTTACGCAGAAATACACCAATCAAGAGGTACAAAAAATTATGAAAAGCAATTCTCCCGAATATGCCGATGAAGTACCTTATTCATTGGCAGCAGGATGTGTAAACCTTGAAATGACGCTTTTTTATAACGGTAAGCGTCTATATGCAGGATATGATGTATGTGTGAGATCAACCGAAGCGCCTATGCAATGGTCTAGTTATTCCAGTCTTCCTGACAAGGTGAATTTAAAAGCAGAAGATATGGAAGAAGAAATGTTCAGGATTCTTGATGAGTTCGTGATGAAAAACAATCTGTCTTATACAGAACTAAATGAGCTAAAGGGTGTAGATATCCAAAGTAATTATCCCGATATGGAGTTTTAACACGGAGACGGCAGGCAAAAAGCTTGCCGTCATTTTTGTGGCTTGGGAAACGACATAAAATACAGTTAACATTTTGTAAAAACCAGGACTTGCAGAGTTTATGATTAAAGAAAGGGTGAATATGAATATGTTTATGAGTCGTGAAAAGGTGGAATCTATAAGAAGAAACTATCCCGAAGGAACGAGGATCGAGCTTGATCATACCGATGATCAATATACAAAACTTAAAAAGGGTGATCAGGGCAGTGTAATGTTTGTGGACGATGCCGGAACCGTACACATTAGATGGGACAGCGGCTCCTCCCTAGGGCTTATACCCGGCGAGGATTGTTTTTCTAAAGTACTAGAACAGAAACATGACACGGCTGAACCTGATATTTCAATGTAATAGGAGGAACATTTAATGAGCGAAGGAAAAAATGGCTATATAAAATCTCATATTAAAGCTTATATTTATCGCGTGGATTTATATGATAATCCTTGTTACCTTGGAGCAACAGTTGATCTTCCTGCAACGTCTGATTATATTCAGGATGCACTAGACATGGCAAGGATATCTCCTGATGATGAATACAAGTTTACGGAGTTTATGTGGAATCAGCATTGCTTTGAAGGTGAGATTTTAAAAGGTGCTAAAATAGAAGAATTGAATTTTTTGGCTTGGAGACTGGCACAGATGGATGAACATTATGGATTAATGTATGAGGCATGTCTGAAGCTAAAAGAAAAAGATTTAACATTAAAAGACATGATTAATCTAACATATGTCCTTGACAACTGCCATGTAGGATATCATATAAACAATGATGAAGACCTGGGAAGGTTTGCTGCGGAAGGTGATTTTATTAAAGAAATAGTAAATTTACCTGATGA
>CAZNYY010000291.1:0-3377 GCA_964577335.1 uncultured Oscillospiraceae bacterium
GCTGATCTCAAGCGCCTGCAAGCCAACCTGCAAGGCGATCATGCCATTGCAAAACACCGAAATATAGGGCACGCCAAGATACTCCGCCAAAGCCGCCTCAAAATGCTGATGATAAACCCCATTGTTGGTGAGCCATTTGCGATCCCAAATATCACGCAAAGAATCAACAAACTCCGCCAAAGGAGGCAAGGAAGGCTGGGTGACGGGGATGGATGACAGATTTCGTGTTTGCATAATATTACTCAAATTTATTTGCAAAACCGCTTGTCTCGGTTTCTAATTGCAAAACTTCAAAAAAATCGTTTTCCCAGATTAACTTATAACCATGTTCTTTGACGAATTCGTCAAGCACTCTTCGACTTTCATGATTGCCTTGAAAGATTTTTTTGTTTTGCGGATATTTAGGCCAATAATTTGTCGATGTTCCACCCGTAGCGCGAAAGACTATTTTCGGTAAATGGCTTTGACTTTTTTCTTTCAAAGCTTGGTGTACTTTTTCTTTAGACATCAACACAGGCCATGGGGTCGTTAAATAAGGTATGGTTTGTGTCAGAAAGTAAACCGTTGCTACGCCATTATAGCCAAGAACTGTCATGCCCGGATATGTATGCTCTTTTAATTCCTGGAGTAATTCACTCACTGTTTTGGCTCGTTCTTTAGTCGTAAAAACACCCGCTAAATATGGTTCATTTATCGAATAAAGCATTCGATAACGGCGTGTATGATCGCGAAATTCCGAAAATAATTTTGTATATAGCGATCCGATAAATATTGTAATAAGCAATAATACTCCCGCAGTTTGCAAGAATTTTCGCTCAATATGTAATTTACTTAGCAGTCTATTCTCTGAGGAAAAATTACAGGCCAGGCGAATTAAAATCAATACTGTCAGAGGAAAGGCCAACCAGTTTCCATAGATAGAGTTGAATATGCCATTATTGCTTCCCAAAGGTGCAATAAACAAAACCGTTGCTGCAAGCAGTGACAAAAAACTCAGTTCATCATCTTTTCGCCAATAATAAAAGAATGTGGAAATCAGGGTGATATAGATCAAACCTGGAACAAGCCATTCAATCCTCCACATTATGGGGTATATAGCCAGTGATAATACCGAAAAAATTATAATGTTATATGGCATTTTGTTTTGTTTCAGCATTTGAGTCAAAATAAAAATAAGGGTTATGCCAGCGCTGGTTGTCAAAAGCACATGTTTATAGTCCAAATAAAACAAAAGAAGTAGATTGCCTATGTAATAAGTACGTCCTTCATTTTTATCACCGGCTTTATGTAAAATTCCAGCGATGCTTTCAACAACCATTTGCCAATGTCCACAAACCCAGATCATTAATAAAATCAGCAAAAAAGCACATAACATTCCCAGAATGTAAGCGCCGGTCCATACACATGTTTTTTTCAACGAGTATTTTTTCGTCCACGCATACAGGAAAATAAACCCTATAAAACAGAGACCAAGAATATTGGGGAAACGGATAAATATGTTAACAACAGTGCAACATCCAGCAAAAAAAATCAACCAAAGCGATGATTTTGTCAAACCATTATAGAGGAACCAGACCATCAATATATAAAACAAGGCGGTAAAATGATTGTAACTCAACCATGTCCAGTAGTATCTTGTGCAAAAAACCAGTGTAAAAAGAAGAATAGGAGGTAAAAGGTAAAGTTGCTTTTCTGGCAATTGCTTTCGAAGTAGTGAATAAACCAGAAAGAGAATAGTCCAGTTGAGAAAAACGGCTCCCAGTTTGAAAGTTAGGATGCCAGCGTCAAAGGTCAATTTTGAAAACAGCCATCCAAAAGCACAATTGCACCAGCCCAGAATACCAGTCGGAGCTCTGAGAAAATTCTGATAAGATACAAGGCAATAGCCCATATCGGTAAAATCAAGTCCTTGCCAAACAAATAGCAAGGGATAAAGAATGATACCGAGCAGTGATAATTTAACAAGTAGTTTTTGTTGAGTGAGGCTATTCATAAATAAGAAGAAAAAGTTAGTACGCAAATTAAACTAAGACATAAATACCGGTGTGCAGTGATTTCAGCGAATCGCATGCGTGGTCGTCGGAAAGCTATAGGGGCGTGGTGATCACCTCGCCGCTGATCTCGAGTGCCTGCAAACCAACCTGCAAGGCGATCATGCCATTGCAAAGCACCGAGATATATGGCACGCCAAGATACTCCGCCAAAGCCGCCTCAAAATGCTGATGATAAATACCATTGTTGGTGAGCCACTTGCGATCCCAAATATCACGCAAAGACTCAATAAACTCCGCCAAAGGAGGCAAGGAAGGACGGGCAACGGGGATGGGTGTAGGTTTGTTCATGGTATGTTTTGAACAGAAAGTTGTTTTGGCTATTTTTTAGAATATTTACAATTGGTAGCCACCCCAGGCAATATCTGCCAAGGTGATGCCATTTTCTCGAATCAATTTCTCTACCTCGAGTTGATATTGTTCTCGCCCAACTCCTCGGGCGATAATATGATGGCTTCCATTTTCTTTGTCAAAATGGTGTAAGGCCCATTTTTCATCTTTATACCATTGGAGTCCATACGAAACCGGCACCAGCAAGCGCTCCCAATTTTCAGTCAACTGATAGCGAAAAATAAAAATTGGGTCAGTGTGCAATAAGCCGGTCATTCGCAAATCCAGGTTCCAGTCACGTCCTAAATGTCCATTGAATGGGTTATAGAAGTGATATTCTATTGGCATTATACCAGTTAAGTCTATGCGTCCAGTCATGCTCTTGACAATTCCGTCCGTGCGGGGCCATAAACCATAGCCGAGGCCATGCGTGCCGATAATAGCAATTTGGCTGTTTGCTGGAAAGTTTTGAGACTTTAATCTCTTTGCAACCAAATGATATATAGCATTTTCACTTCTTTGTTTTTTGCCGGATTGATGAAAACTGATTAAACTAGTAAATAACAGAAATACGACTAACACAACTGAAAACATCTTGTTTGGCAGGCTTTGTGAAATTTTGCTGATTACGACAAGAAAAAAAGCAGAATAAGCAAATGCGGCTATATGCAAATAGCGTCCGCTAAAATCTCGGGAAAGAAAAATAAAAGCGAATGCGCTGCAAACAAACCAACAAATTGCAGTTATAAACAAGGTGAAGTTTGAGTGCAAAACTTTTTTGTCGAGGAAATGTTTTGTCGTTTTTATTTTTATAGCCAATTCGTGTACAACACTGAAAAGTACTATGACAAAGATTATAACTAGGAGCACATAATAAAGTTTGCGGAATATTTGCAAGTAGTTTATGAAAGGATCGACTATTTCGAACGACTGTTGCAGTCGCGAATACCGCTCTGTCCATGATATCTTTGTGATTGCTCCTGCTGCTCTTGGAAC
>CAZNYY010000291.1:3387-3611 GCA_964577335.1 uncultured Oscillospiraceae bacterium
AATGATCCTATGGATGGCAATTGCCGAATAACCGCAAAATACCAGCAAGTAGCGTTGCATAGTTTTGCGGCTGGTATCTGACAAAGTGTATAAGGCCAACAAGCAAAAGGGGGGCAAGAGGAAAACCGCCTGTTCCATTGTTTGGGTAGCAATAAAATAAAATATCAAAGACATCAGCAAGAAACTGGCTTTGCCATTCTTCAGATATTCAATCAGAATGATCA
>CAZNYY010000292.1:0-3605 GCA_964577335.1 uncultured Oscillospiraceae bacterium
CGATGGAACATGAATTCTTCCATATTTTGGCTTGGGGGAGGTACAACGGATTTTCTCCTTCAATATCACGGCAGCTCATATCGTTCCCAATCGTATAACCAATAATTGCCCCCTGCTTGTTGAGAACGAGTCCAAGTTCCGGCTCGGGGATCTGCCAATTAGAATCAGATCGCAGGAACAGAACCTGATTCGGCCCAACAGTCCTAGACGCTGTTGATTTAAAGAAAATCTCAGGTCGCTTAGCAGCGTAAACCTTATCATAGAAGGTAACGGCATCCAACTTACCTTCTGTGGCCTCATAGTCCCTTGCATTTCTGCTATTCTCATAAGTTACACCGGCAGCCCACACTTCGGGCGCACTAATCGGTGTAAGCAAGGAAAGTGCATCAATAGTCGTTTGGAGCGGTGACGATATCGCAATAACATTCTCAACCATAGATAATGGGGTAACTTTGTGCTCCTCAGCGTGATGAACCAATTCCATAAAATCCTGCTGCGGTAATTGATAGATATTACCTTCATCTGTTAAAGCCGCAAGTAAAGGGACAGAACCTTCTGTCAAATATCGAATAATACGCATGATGTAACAACTCTCCCATTCGTTTTATATTGTTAATCAAAGTTGACACAGCTGAACGACTTTCCCCGTATGATCACGTATGGGCATAGCAATATATCGAACGCCAATTTCATTCTCTTGGTTTTCAATGGAATATCCAAGTTTGCGTGCCTTCCCAAGACCTAATAAAAAATCATCTTCCCTTGTAATTGTATTTGGAGTCTGAGCTTTGTGTTTTATCGCCTGCGAATTTTAAATTATAAAACAATGTTTCTCTTTTATCCTTAAGATAGCCCAGCAAATATCCAATGACATTCTCTCCTCTTCAAGAACTTAATTTTTATATATTATATATTATATATATTATATAGTCAATTATAGATAATTTAAGTTTCTGCAAAATTGACGGTATGTATTAAGAAAGAACGCAATCAAGGAAAACCCTCCTAAAAAAGGGGTGAAAAGTGGGGATTTCTGCCTGAAAACAGCAAAAAAACCACCTGTTTAGTATAATTTAAGTACCACCAAAAATTAGACTAAACAAATTTCCAGGAGGTTTTTTCATGTTCCATTCATCTATATAGATTTAATAAAGAGCCCCGAAGGGCTCTAGTTTGGTGACCGCAAAATATAAATTTTTATCCGTATTTTCAATTCCAGACACCTATCGTTCGATCTCGAGTGCTTTAAGCCAGGCTAAACTACAATTTGCGGAAACTCAACATTTATAAAAATTTGCAAGTCTATAATCATTCTACCGTGACACTTTTGGCAAGATTTCTTGGTTTATCAACATCGTTTCCACGAGCCAGAGAGGCATAGTAAGCTAGCAACTGCAATGGTATAACAGATAAGGCCGGTGATAAAAAAGGCAGTGTACACGGAATCTGAATGGTATAATCTACTGATTTAGCTAATTCATTTTTATTGTCCATGCATAACCCCAACACTTTACCGCCGCGTGCGGTGACTTCCTTGATATTGCTAACTGTTTTCTCAAATAACGCCTCTTGGGTAACAAGCGCAATCACCGGTGTGCCCTCTTCAATTAAAGCTAAGGTGCCATGCTTCAATTCACCCGCAGCATAAGCCTCCGAATGAATATACGAGATTTCCTTCAGCTTTAACGAGCCTTCCTGTGCTGTTGCATAATCCAGTCCACGGCCTATAAAGAATAGATGCTCATGCTGCGCAATCTGCTTTGCAAATTGCTGTATTGTTTCAGCATGGTTCAAAATCGTCTGTACCTTGTCAGGCAGCCGTTGCATTTCGCTGATGATCTCCACCATGGTTGCTTCATTGTTCGTTTCTAGTGATTGCGCCATATACAAACCTAACATATAAAAGGCTATTAATTGAGTCGTATACGCTTTAGTTGAGGCCACTGCTATTTCCGGACCAGCCCACGTAGTAATAACATATTCCGCTTCACGGTGTACTGAGCTTCCCACTGCATTAGTAATCGCCAACACCATAGCCCCTTGCGCTTTGGCCTCGCGAAGAGCTGCTAAAGTATCTGCTGTTTCACCTGATTGACTGACCACAATAACTAATGTATTTTCATCGACCAGCGGCAGACGATAGCGATATTCGGAAGCCACGTCCGTTTCCACCGGAATTCGCGCCAGCTGCTCAATGACATGCTTGCCTATGAGACCCGCATGGTAAGCCGTTCCGCAGGCCACAATATGAATCTTTCTGATACATTTCAACTGCTCCCGTGTAAATTGTACTTCTTCTAAAATAATTCGGCGACCATCCTCCGATATTCGACCACTCATCGTATCCCGATAAGCTTTGGCTTGCTCATGTATTTCCTTTAGCATGAAGTGGTCGTAGCCGCCCTTTTCCGCCATCACATGATCCCAATCGACATTCATCGTTTCCCGGGAAATAAAATTCCCCTCCAGAGTCATTAATTCTACATTATTTTTGGTCAAAACCGCCATCTCATAGTCGTCTAAAATATAAATTTTACGTGTATACTCTAATAAAGCGGGAATGTCGGAACCAATATAATTTTCACCGTCACCCACGCCTACAATGAGCGGACTGGATAAACGAACCGCAATGATTTTATCCGGTTCATATTCAGTCACCACCGCAAGGGCAAACGCCCCTTTTATCTTTGAAACTGCCTTTTGCACCGCTTTAACAATATCACCGTCATAAAATGACTGAATTAAATGGGGAATCACCTCTGTATCTGTTTCTGACAAAAAGGCATGCCCTTGAGCCGCCAATTCTTCCTTCAATTCGATATAGTTCTCGATAATTCCGTTATGAACGACTGAAAATTTCTCCGTACCATCGAGATGAGGATGCGAATTTTCATCTGACGGCTTTCCATGGGTTGCCCAACGGGTATGCCCAATTCCGACTTGCCCTTGTAGCGGAGTTTTTACAAGCTGTTCCTCTAATTGAATAAGCCTACCCTTTGATTTTTTAAACTTTAATCCCTCTGTGGTAAAAATAGCAATACCCGCCGAATCATACCCTCTATATTCTAATTTTTTCAACCCGTTGATTAAAATGGGCTGCGAATCACGATGTCCAATATACCCAACAATGCCGCACATATAAATAAACCTCCAATCATAAGTAATCTAGATTTGGCATATTAGAGGCTGCTGTATAGCGTATGTTTCCCTGCTGTTAAGTCTTTTTACGCTATTTATTAAGCGCATTAATTATTTTATAGATTAACTAATGCTCGCCGCAAATCCTGTTCATCCTATTGGAATTTTGTCCGGCCAGTCGCCTGCCCGTTTTGTCCTCCAAATTGCGGTATGGATGACTACCGGAAGGTCCCCGCCGAATATACACTCGAACACCTTCACCTCGTCAACTTTACGCTCTACTTTTTCGTACCAAACCGTAAAGTTCTGGCGCTTAAAAAGAGGCTTACAACCCACCTTTCTATATTTGAATCATTAAAGATATTAAACATATTTCCATCATATTCAGTTTGGGCGCTTTGCGCAACTGTATTTACCCAAAAGTACTGGGCTCATTATTTATTAAACGTGCTATATAATCTACATGA
>CAZNYY010000293.1:0-3604 GCA_964577335.1 uncultured Oscillospiraceae bacterium
ACATGATGTATAAACAGCTTAAAATTTTCCCAACGCAAAGGATTGTAGACATCATATCCTATCGAATATGAAATACCTAAGCACTTCTCAGAGGTTTCTATTCGTTCGGCGATTTTCTTAACTTCATTGAAATCATCTGTAAGCAAAACTATGAAAAACTCATCTCCCCCGTACCTGACAATGAAATCCGCCTTTCGAGTTGTATCAAGAGATTTACGGAGCAATTCTGCTGTTTGTTTTAACACTTCATCGCCTGTGCCATGCCCATATTCATCATTAATTTTCTTGAAACCGTCAATATCAATCATGATGCAGGCAAGGGTACAATTCTTTTTACGTGCTATTTTCCGAAAGTATCTCTCAAAATATCTTCTGTTATAAGTTTCTGTCAAATAATCTGTATAGGATATTCGATATAAAGCAATCATCTTTTTTGCAAGTATAAAAATAACAATTAATAAAACAGCAATGGATATAACTGATTTCTCCAAAGCACTCACTTCTTTCGGTATGTATTTATGAGAAAACAGATATTTATCTACCGACTCTGCTATCTGTCCATACGCTTATAAATAATAGTTTTGTCACGGCACTTTAATTTAAACTCAAG
Organism: uncultured Oscillospiraceae bacterium; assembly: GCA_964577335.1. GTDB lineage: Bacteria > Bacillota > Clostridia > UMGS1883 > UMGS1540 > CAZNYY01. The sequence continues at coordinate 611 of CAZNYY010000293.1, forward strand.
GGTGGTGTCAAAAATGGTAATTCTTTCGATAACCCCATTGAAAATATCATCATCTACCTCTGTAATTATGATGTCACTTGCTTTTATGCGATTAATATACTCATTTACTTTATCGCTTTTTAATTCTTGCTTTTCAGCAAGGCAGCTGCCGATTGATTCCAAGGCACAGCTTCGGAGGTTTTCAACCAGCTTTTTCTTGTTGACAAGCAACGAATTTAAAACTGATATAATACTGTCATGTAAATCATCTTGATAAATATGCGTAGCAGAACACTTTTCACCAATCGCTTTTCTGTTTTTGCATTCCCATACCTTTGCATAATATTTGCTTGTAGAATGCCATGTATACGGCGTGAACCGCAAGCCGCATACTCCGCAGAACACCTTAGATGACATGGTGTGGATATTATTTTTTCGGAATGGTTGCTCCATGCCTGCCTGAATATATTCAAAGATATTAACCGGTATTATCGGCTCGTGGCTGTTTTCAACAATATATTTTGTAAGGGTACCGTTATTTATCTTTTTCTTTCTTGTAAGAAAATCTGAGATAAAGGTTTTTTGAAGTACGGCATTGCCCATATATTTTTCATTGGTAAGGATGCTTATGATAACGCTGGTATCCCATTTTGATTTTCCGCTCGGCGTCGGTATATCCTTTGTGGTTAGTATTTTTGCTATTGCGTTGGAGGATTTTCCGTCTACGGCAAGCTTATAAATATAGCGTACAATTTGCGCTTCCTTTTCTACAATTTCAGGATATCCGTCCCCACCTTTTTGATAGCCGAGGAAGTTTTTGTACGGCAAGCTGAATTTGCCGTCTGCAAATCGTTTTCTGATTCCCCAAGCCACGTTCTCGGAAATATTTCTGCTCTCCTCCTGCGCAAGGCTGGAGAGAATCGTAATCATAAGCTCTCCCTTTGAATCAAGCGTGTATAGATTTTCTTTTTCAAAGAATACCTCAACATCATATTCCTTCAGCCTTCGTATCGTGGTAAGCGTATCGACCGTATTCCTTGCAAACCGTAAAATGGATTTAGTGATTATCAAATCTACTTTACCCATGATGGCATCTTCAATCATAGAATTAAACCCTGTACGCCTTTTACTGTTGGTTGCAGAGATTCCTTCATCAGTATAAATCTTTACAAAATCCCAATTTGGATTTGAAGTTATGTAGTGCAAATAATAATCCACCTGTGCCGAATAGCTGAGAAGCTGTTGTTCGTCATTTGTGGAAACACGTGCATATGCCGCAACTTTCTTTTTATATATTTTGTCGGCAGAATTATTCTCATATTCTGTCGGCGTCGGCGGAACAGCAGTTATTTTTCGCTTTTTTGCCATACTCTATATGCCTTTCCGTATTTTGTTTTATAAAAACACAGTCCGCTGATGGGAGGTTTATATATTTTATAAAGCTTTTCAAGGGTCCTGCAGTACTCTGTGAAGGTAAAAATCCCATCATTATATAGCGTTTTGGCAAGATATCTTGATACTCGGTAATTCAACTCGTTTTCAAACTCTGTTTTCTTCATAAGCCTATAACTTTTTAACAGATGCTGTTGTCGGATTGATACAAATCACAGTTCTATCTTTAGACAGGGCATATTTCACCGTATTTCCTGTACCGCTTCCGCTACCATTCCAGACGGCGATAACATAATCGCTGTTGTCTACCATATACTCGTTTCTGGTCTGCATACAGGATGGTGTATAATGTTTCTGTAACATAGTTTCCTTATCACACTGCGCTAAAATGGAGTAATACCGCTCACGGCTGTCTTGGTGCCACCTAACCGCTTGCGTCTCGCAAGGTAACGCAGATTCAAGTGTAATAAAGGGAACCTCCTGCTTTAGGGATAAAACCGCCTCCGCCGCCCATATGTCCACGCCAAGAGCCATGCCGGTAATAAAATGAACCACATCATAATCAGAAATAAGCTTGTTAATACACTTTTTCAAAACGGCTTTTATCCGTATACAATCCGGATGGGTTTCATCAAACTTAAAACTGAAGTTTTGCGGACGATGCCCTGTAAAGCAACAGGTATTCATTTCTTGCATCATAGCTGTAAGCCTCCTATGAAATTTCTTTGAACCTACTGACCATGAATATTTTGTGGCGTTGTGGCGCTTTTGTGGCAAAAAGCTTTTTAACGTTATATTTATATATTTTAATCTCACCTTGCATTTAACGCAGATGCCTAAAGCCCCGGTGTTTCGGCGTTTTTCAAGTCCTCTATAAAACACCGAAAAATGTGTTATAATATAATCATGGATTTCTTGCTTTTTCGCAAATGATTAACTTATGCGAAAAATGCTAAAAAATCATGCTGTAATCTGCATCTTAAAATTGATTGACCACATTATTGACCATGCTGCTGACCACGACCTGCTGCTGATAGAGGGTTCCGAGGAACTCCATCTTCCGTTTTTTGTGTTCATAAAGCGAATGGGCGTATTTGGTTAATGTAATAGTCGGTGATGAATGTCCGAGGATTTCCGAAAGGGTTTTTGCATCAAATCCGTTTTCCAAAGCCCTCGTAGCAAAGGTATGCCGAAGCGCATGGTAATTAGCGTCGGCAACTCCCGCTTTTTCGAGTATTTTCTTAAAATTGTACTGAAGGTTTCTTGGTTCAATTATCTTCATTCCGTCCATCATAACATACAGTCCGTCACAGCTTTTTTTATATTGTGTCAATATGTTGTTTAAAAATAACGGCAGCGGGATTGACCTGTATGATGCCTCAGTTTTAGGCGGCAAATAAACAATTTTTGTTTTGTTTTTCGCACCGACATCTGTTTTAATTCTCTGCATGGTTCTGCGGATGTGCAGCATTCTGCTTTCAAGGTCAATGTCCTCCCACATCAGTCCGCATAGCTCTCCAATCCTTATCCCTGTATAAAGGCATATTAAAACCCCAATTTCATGGGGTTTCAGGCAGCTGCCGATTGAGACCTCAATTCTTTTTTGCTCAAATTCCGTGAATA
>CAZNYY010000294.1:0-3602 GCA_964577335.1 uncultured Oscillospiraceae bacterium
CGGCTTTCTGCCGCTTTGTGCCATGTGTCTCACCCCCAATCTCAAATTACTGCACAAAAAAACCGCCTTTGGGCAGCATTTGTAAAATTATATCTGCCGAACAGGAAAAAGCCCCGAACCATTTCGGAGCCTAACCCTTTTTGTTTTCTTAAGGCATCAGCTTAATATGCGGATAGTCGTTTTCCATTATAACGGTGTATCGTGTTTCGCAGTTTTCGCCCGGCAGCTTAACTATTACCCTAACGTCGCCTTCAAACGCTTGGTATAGCCTGACTATCGATGCCCCCTCGGGCAGCTGCTGTTGTATTTGCTCAAGTTCGGTTTTTGTCATGGTGCAAATCCCCCTTCAAAAGTGTGGTTTTCCCTTGCGGTAGGTACATATTAGCGTATTATGGGGAGCATATCCAGATAATTATCTTTATAAAGCACACAATCTTTTTGCCTTGCATTGTACACATTATGCTTATATTTTTGCCACAATATCTTCTCCAAAAACCACATTTAAAGAGGAGCCGTTCTCCCATTTCACTAAAAGAGAGCCAATATCATCGACCCCCAAAACTTCCCCGATTGTGCCGACAGGCGGAGCTTGCGAGTCATCCATACGGACAAGACGTACCTTGCAGCCGATAGGGTAATCTTCCCTGATTTGCTCAACTATCTTTTCTGAAGGGAAATTATTCATTGCCGTTTACCTCCTCTTTCAAATATGCTGCCCATTTGGGAAACACTTCACCTTCGGACATGACAAGCACCCCGTCAGACCTGCCTTTTTGCATGACCAAAATACAGTGCCACACACCATCATTGTCTATTTGGAGCTGATTAGTATATTCCTCGACAAACCACCTATCAACACAGAGGTCGGTTATAAAGTTTTCGTAGTCAATTTTATCAAGCCGTATTTTCTTTTCCACTATAAAAGGTTTACGCTGATGTGGGGGGTACGGTTTTATGAGATCTTCAATTCGGAAGGGGTATTTAACAAAAAAAGTGGCAGGAAGATTATTCATTCTCTCCACCACCACTCATATATATTTCTTGTTCCCGTTTAGCCCACTGCAGGTATAGCTCCACCCAGAAAAGGCATTCCTGTCTGTATTCATAGTCGTCCGAATTAAATCTCTTCTCATCAAACATCGTCACTGCCTCCATTCCTAAAAGCTGAAGACCCGGATAAGTTTTTAAGCAACAGTTTTCTGTATTCCTTGAACTCAGGTTCTATAAACCCCAGCCTTAACAAAAATGTGCGAAAAGCAAATTTTTCATTGTCTGTAGCGGTTTCCTTTGCATTTACCCTTTTTTGAGATTTTGCCATATCGCAGAGAGCAGAAATAAAATGTGTGTATGCCGCTATCTCGTTTGGGTTATGTTCAAACCGAAACCAAGGAAATGAAATTTTGTTATCGGTTACTATAATCGGCAGGTCATCTGTGCCAAGTGCCTTTTTAATAAGCGCCGATTTGCTTGCCACCAGTTTTTTAAGGTTGTCAATCGCCACGTCAGTAAATCCCGTGTATGGCATTTCAATTGTAAGGTTGCCGATAATCTCGTCAACCGCACCCATTCCGCCAAGTCCGCTCTCGTAGGTTTCCGGCTCGTCATACTCGCGCTCACCTGCATCAAACCCTGTTTGGTGCAGGGCATCCTCAAGGTCAAGGCTGTCGGGACCCGTAAGTGTGCCGCATTGGTCGATGGTATAATCTCCGACCTCGTAAGAAAACGTCGGTGCCCCGAGATATTTTGTCGGCTTGCCCAGTTCCTTGCTGATTGTCCCTACCAGCTGTTTACGCTTTTCACCTTTTACGTTATACTTTAAAACCATAAAAATTCCTCCTTTGTTTTTTGGTAGGTACATATTAGCGTAATACACGGATATTATCCAGACATATTTGAGAGTAAATGTACCAAATACAAAGGGCGGCTATTGTGTAGATTTTACTTGCTCTGCAATACCTCTTAGCACATAAACCACACACGGCAAAGCAACGCCGTTACCCCACATTTTATATTCCGCCGAATCGGAGTAAGGATTCTTAAGCCACCTTGTAATCTGCTTCTCAGATTTAGGTTTCATAGATTGCCCTGTAATTATTCTGTGGGTTTCAAGTACATTTTTCCAAAAATCGATATCATCGGCGTTTGGGTTTTCTGTTTCTAGGTTCTGACACCATTCGTCAGGGAAGCCCTGCAGTCTGCAGCACTCAAGGGGAGTCAGCCTTCGGACGGTGTATGCCGGCTCCACAATTTCGTTCTGATAGTCGGGATTAGTACCGTTGACAAGCGTATTTGAAAAATTATCCTCACGATAGCACTGGCTTTCCGCTTTCATCTGAGGATAAAATGATGCAACCGCTGAAGGCCCCTGCGCATTTAGCGTGGATGTAACGCCGTTGTCTGTTATACCAAGGTTTCTGGCAAATTTCTGCCCACAATTGAAAGTTTCACGGTCGATGGCATAAACAACACCGTGTTTGTCGGTGCAATTAAGGCAAAAGGATATATTTTCGTTAATCCCACTGCCGTTCGGACCGTTTTTATCCTTTCTGCCTATCATAGAGCCTTGAAGTGCAACCACAGCCATACCACCTTGATTGCAGGAAGGATTGCCGCCGTTTGCATCAATGGTACGAGAAGTCTTTGCCTTATATATACCACTGGTGGGGTTATCTGATTTCATAGAATTACTGCCTTCAGAACAGATACCAAAGCAAACTACTGCGCTGTCCGTGTTTCCTGCCGCCAGTGTATGGCATGGTCCCTCGGGCTTTGGCTTGCTTCGGTTATCCTTTGATGTGATTTGTTTGCCGTCGAATACAGTAGGAACAAATACAGTCTGGTCATTTACGCATCCAAGAGTGGCGCTTTTATCATTTTGTATTAACGCTCCTTTGCCACCGCCCACACAGCCACATCGCACTTTAAGGGTTTTAGGTGTGTCGCTTACTACAAATGGCTGATTATTTCCACCTGTTCCATATGTAGCAGAAACAGTTTGTGCCTTTTCAAGGGGTCCTATGTACCTTGTATCCTGCGAGTGATTTTCAAAAACACACTGTGTACCTTTATAATCACTGCCCAGCAAAGTATGCGCCGTGTTTTCGGAAATAGGCAAACCCTGTTGACGCTCACCCATTACTGCAACACAAGTCTGATTATCCCCCATTGTTGCCCGTAGGGTCGGAGTCATTTCTTCGGTTGGCTTTTTTCCGAGCCTTGACATGGCTCCGGGTTCAAATCCAAAGGTCGGATAATCTCCGACTGACGAAGCAGTGCCTGCCTCAGCATGAGCGGCAGTTCTTTGCCACGGTTTTCCGCTCTGCGAAGTATCCCCAAACAAGCCTTCTGACTCAAATAATATTTTCCCGGCACTTCCGCCTGCAAAATCTGCGACAAGGTAGATTCTACGGCGTCTTTGGGGGACTCCCCAAAATTGTGCATCGAGAGTTCGCCAGGCAACGGAAAAATCATCTCCCAGGCAGGAGCTGCCCCCTGCAATTTCCCCTGCGTGCAGCCACTTGTTTTTCTCAGGCATAGGAACAGATAGGGTTTCGTCCTTGATTTTAACAATTTCTTCAAGGACGCATCTATAGTCTTTCCCT
>CAZNYY010000295.1:0-3599 GCA_964577335.1 uncultured Oscillospiraceae bacterium
TACATCCTCTGCATTTTCTCTGTTTGCCAAACCGTATTTTTCGGTGACGCTGGTATAATGTTCGGCATCTATTACTGCCGATACAGGAGAATAGGGAACCACAACACACATATTTTCTTCGTCCCCCGTAAACCCCGTACCGTTTTGGTTAGGCTCTTTGATTTTGTAGCGGAACACATCGGTGGGGTATGAGTACACCACAAAAGAATCCTGTCCCGCATAGGTGCTGTATGTAATGGTTTCGCTAACCTCGGTATATCTTGAAACAGACCCGGTCAGGCTGCTGGTAAACTCCGTTTCAAACTCAAAATTAGCGGCAGGAACACCAAAAAACTCAAAATCCTGCGATATTGAAATATATAAGCCATCCGTTTTTGTTGTTGCCCGCTCGTATCCGCCGCCCGTGCCCGACCCCTTCCCAAACGAGGTGGAAGATTCCATGTAATTTGCGGTGTCAATCTCCTCCAAATCCTTATAATACGGCGAGGATGCCACCGCCGCAAGTATTATCGGGTCGGAATAATGCAGACTGTGTTCCAAAAGTTCCAGCACGGGGCTGTCATTGTCGGTATTTGGAACAGAAAAAGACATGCTGCTGGAGGTATTTGGGTAGCTTAAAGCATTTCTGTATGTACCGTCACTGTTGTATACAAGGATTAAATGCGAATCGCTGTCATACGGCACCTTCCACAATATACTGTCCTTTCTGTCACCGTCATGGTCCGCTCCGACAGCCATACTCCCCTTAAATGTTCCGCTTTTTATTTCGCTAAGTGTGGTTAAATCCTTTGTTCGGCTCCACGCATTTCCGTTGTACTTGTATAATCTGTTGTCCAAAAACAGGTGCCCGGGCGTGTTTAGCCCATCCATTCTTGCCACCGCAAGATTTGCGCCCCTGTCATAATCCGGTCTTCCGCTTGAAATACTAAATCTCCCCTCCGAGTGGAGTGACAAAGCGCCGCCGCTGTATTTATAAACATCAATGGCGTGACTCCATCCGTATAAAGATGGCAAATCCCAATAGTCATTTGTGGTCCACCCCGCCATGGAGTTTGTGACACCGCCGACAATCAGCTCGTTTTTCCCGTCTCCGTCAACATCCCCTATGGTACTGCCCCCCGCAAATATTTTTCGCTCCCTGCTGTTTGGCACGATTGCGGAGGTTGAAAAACAATATCCGAATATGACATTCCACTGGTCGTACGGGTCACCGAAAAACACGGTTGTAGTTGAAAGATAAACCCTTACAGAACCGTATGTACCACGGGTTACCGCCAAATCGTCAATACCGTCATTATTTAAATCCCCGGATGTGAGGGATATGGTTGCCGCTGTGCTGTTTGCAAGTACAAATTCACCCGAAACAAGGTTGAAATTCCATTCTCCACTCCCTGACGGCGAACCAGTAAGCGTGGACACCGCCAACATAATTCGGGATGAATCGTTATAATCTCTTTCATATGTTACAATTGCAAGACTGTCATATTTATTATCGTTAAAATTTCCCGCCGCAATGCCAAGCAACTGGTCCTTGCTTTTTGCCCCTTCAAAATAACCGCATATAGCCGCATTGGTATATGTTTGGCTGTAAAGCTCTCGCTTTTGCCCCGTTACAGGGTGGAACGCAACAACCGCAAATGTGTAACGGCTGCTGCTCTCCCTTATGTAGTAATACAGTGCAATCCAGTCTTTTTGCCCCTTGCCCTCGTAGTCAAACGCAACTTGATTTGAGGCGGTTGACCGCTGTGTAATATCCGAGCGGGAAATACTGCCCTTTGTGAAAATATTGTCTTTTACGGATACATTATGCCCATACAAAATGTTTTGCAGCCCCAAATTGACATTGACCTCGCCCACAGGCAAAAGAGTTAGCTTATCCCGCCCGTATGGGGAGAGGTTTCGCCGTGTATCATAGCCTATCGGCGCCCCGGTGCTAATCCCAAGTTCCCGCATTAGTGCAGACCCGTCAGGGTCATGAGGTGCCGACTGTCCGCCTGCACCCGCGGATTGCACATTTATCGGCAGTAGCGGAAAAACCCCCAATACCATAACCGATATAAGCAGTAAAGCAAGAAGTTTGTTGCCCCAAATTTTTGTTTTGTTCATAATTCTCTTCTCCTTTTGGCTTTAAAACATTAAGCCGCCATCCATAAAATTACATTTATATGCATTATAATTATAGCATTTTAAAAACAAAAAAAAGCAAAGGTTCCCAAATTGTCACCTTTGCTTTTAAAGTTTTTTTACGGGGAATCATCCCCTACTGCTTTTCAAAACAATATCCCTTTCCCCTAACCGCTAAAACAGTGTATTCGCTCTCCGTAAGCTTTTCTCTCAGGCGGGATACGGCCTTTTTAACTGCCTGTGTGCTGTGCGCCATGGGCTGCCCCCAAACCTTTTCATATATGTACTCGGCACTGATTGCCCGCCCCTCATTTTGCACAAATAACAACAGTAGCGAAATTTCCTTTTTAGTCAAAAGCAAATCCTCACCCTCAAGCAGTGCCTGCCCCGCCATAACATCAAGTTTTAAAGCTCCCCTTCGAAAAACCTCGGGCATCTGCTCCGCCCGCCTTATCAGCGCCTCAACCCGTGCCAGCAGAACATTAAAATCATAGGGTTTTGTGAGGTAGTCGTCACTACCCTCCCTAAGTCCCCTGACAATATCCTCGGGTGTTGTAAGTCCCGTCAAAAGCAAAACAGGGGTGTTGCTTTTGCGGCGAATTTCATGTATGAAATCCAGCCCGTTGCCATCGGGCATCATTATGTCAAGCACAACAACATCGGGCTTTGCCTCAAGCATTTTTGCCCGTGCCTCCCCAAGCGTCAATGCACAAATAACTTCATAGCCCCGCCTTCTAAGCATCCTCTCGTTGCCGTGAAGTATATGCTCATTATCCTCTATTAGCAAAACCAAGCCGTTCATTATTTCTCGCCCCCAAACTGTCCTTCGTAGACGGGCAAAGTGTAGTACACCGTGGTGCCTTCCCCCGGCTTGCTCTCTATCCAAATGTTGCCGCCGTGAGATTCCACTACCGTTTTGCACAGGTACAGCCCAAAACCCGTTTTGCCTGTTGACACTCCCCTCTCAAATACACGGGGCAAAATCTCGGGCGATATTCCGCCCCCCGTATCATGTACCTCCACTGTAATTTCGCCCCCCTGCCTTTTCGCTTTCACCGTCACCAGTGCATTTTCCGTGTGTTCTCCTATGTTTTGCAAAACATTGGTAAACACCTGCGCCAGCAAATCCGCATCGCCAAAGACCACAAGTCCCTCCTCAATATCCATTTCCACAAGGTTCCCCTGTTTACCAAGATTTAGACGCAGCATTTCAATACCGCTTTTCAAAAGTAACGTCAAATCCAGTTTGCGCTTATCGGCATTCTCGCTCATTGATGCCAGCGTCAACATTCCGCCCACCATGCGTGATAGATGCATAATCTCGCACTGTGCGTTTTTCAGCAGCTTGTCGACCTGCGGGTCAGTTATTATCTCCCCCATATCCTCTAAAATCTCCATCACGGTTTGCACGTTGACGGAAGTGACGGTAAGGGGGGTTCGCATTTCGTGGGAGGCATTTGAAAGAAACTCCGTTT
>CAZNYY010000296.1:0-578 GCA_964577335.1 uncultured Oscillospiraceae bacterium
AGAGAGGACACACCCTTTAAATCTCGTATAAAACTAACGGCAAGCTCGGCTATGCTAATCCCCTCGTCCTGTGCAAGGGTACGGAGGTTTCGAAGAGGCACGGCGGCATTTTCCAAAATGCCCGAAGATAAATTGTCAGGATCCTTAAAAAACAGTCCCTGCAAAAACACACTTCTCACGAACACAATTATATCGGCACGGTGAAGCTTTTCAAGCCCGCCTTGCTTAATTGTTGCAGTGTCCATCATGTTTAGGGGAAGCTGTACCACCTCATATAAATCACTGTTTGCAACAAAGTCAATATGCTCTTTGGAGTTTAGGGAAACGCCTACATGACCTACCAAACCTTCGCTTTTTAGTTTTTTCAGCGCAGCGGGTAAAACGTTTTTATAATCAAACATCTCTTTTTCCCTGTGCAGCAATAAAATAGGTATCTTGTTTATGCGCAGGGTATGTAAAGAATTTTCAACCTGTTGCCGTAAAACCAGTTCTACCTTATTATGCTCCACTGTTTTATTCTCGCCTATTAAAAACTTAGTCACAACCGTGGGGGAGTACCCCCTGTGATCCTCAAGAAA
>CAZNYY010000296.1:588-3582 GCA_964577335.1 uncultured Oscillospiraceae bacterium
TAACGTTTTCGCTGCTGCCGTAGGCAGGGGCAGTATCAAGCACATTAATACCGCCATCCAATGCTGTTTTTAAAATACTGTCGATTACCTCTTTGTCAGGGATATCATTTTTGTTGTTAATCCCATAGTTTAAGCCAAGCTGCACTGTTCCAAGGGAAAGTTTTGATAATTTAAGCCCCCTTTGGTATGTATATTTCAAACTAAGTTCCATAGCCTTTCTGCCCACAAAGTAAAAACAACAAATTCACTCGACCTTACCGTGGGCGGGTAAGGCGTATAATGGAACTTATGCGCATCGCCCTTTCGTCCGCAGACGAAAATTTCGGCGGCGCGGTAAATTCCGCCGGAGGATTAGTTTGAATTTATTCAAACTAATCTCCTCACTTTGCGGAGTATCCGCCGTCGATGGGGATAATTGCCCCCGTAAGATAACAGGATGCATCAGATGCCAAATATACAACCGCACCCATAATATCCGTGTCATTTGCCATTCGTTTTAAGAAGGTGCGTTCGCTGTATCTTTTTACAAACCTCTCATCTTGCTGTGAGTACAACCCCCCAAGGCAAAGAACATTGCATCTTATATTTTTAGGTCCGTAATAACTTGCAATATAACGTGTGAGGGTAACCATGCCCCCCTTGTGAAAAAAGTAGTCGGGTGCGCCGCCTGTTACTCCTGTGCCGTCATACAACCAATAATCGGGACCCAGCGTGCCCATGTACGAGCCGATATTAATTATCGAGCCTCCGCCCCCCTCTGCCATATGCTCTCCAAATGCTCTTGACATGGCAAAAACCCCCGTTGCGTTTATACGCATACTCTCACTGAAATCATCCAGTGAGCAATGCCAGCCATCTTTTGTAACCCTTGCAACGGCGTTATTCACCAAAATATCAATTTTTTTCTCTTTGGCGAGAACATATTGGCTAAAATTAAGTATACTTTTCTCGTCCCCTTGATCCACCGTAGCAGCCGCTACGTCAAGCCCGTCCGCTCTAAGCTCCGAGGCATATTTCTCGTTGGTTTTGGAACTTCGGGAAGCAGTATATACGCGTGCGCCCGCCTGTGCAAGCGCCAAAACAATTTGCCGCCCGTACATTCCGCTGCCCCCCGTTACAACTGCCGCCTTCCCTTTTAACGAAAACATATCCCAAATATTCATGTTAGCTCTCCTCGCTTTTAATATTGTTTTTTAGCTGTCCTTATGTTACTATTTAATTATAAAATATGCCATTCGTGATGTAAACAAGCGAAATAGACGTTTTGTACTAAAAAGTGGCAATTATTTCAAGGATGAGAGGGGTTTTTATGTATACAGATGATTTTTTTGATGTTTCTGTAAACATGGGAGATTTGCAAATCAATTTTATACTGCAAACAGGTTTTTTTGAAACGGATACAGAGTGGAACGTCAGGTCGCATTTTCATTCGTGCTATGAAATTCATTTTGTAACCGAGGGCAGCTTGGAATTGTATGTTGGTGATAGACCCATAATTCTGTCTGAAAACGATATATGCATAATTCCGCCCAATTTAAGTCATTATACGAGAAATACCCCCATATCTGCAAAAAAGGCAAGCCTTTTATTTAGCCTTGGGCACCGAAAAACTCACGATAATTTAAATGGCGGGGAATATGAAGTATACAGCGGTATTTATGAAAAAATGCCCTATGTAAAGGTTATTAATGACAGTGACATTTACGAAAAATATTTGAAAAGCATTTTAAATGTTTTCGGCGAATTATCGGGAATATATAAAATCAGGGCGCTTTTTACATTGATGTTCATTGAAATAACTAAAAGATTGTCGGGTGCTGATTTGGTTTTGCACGATAATAAAGGTGAAACGCCAAGCGGATTGGAGAATACAAGAATTGTTAAAATAGAAAATTACATAAATAAAAATTATATGAATGATATAACGCTCAAAGATATGGCGAATTACCTTCATTTAAGTAAAAGGCAAACCGACAGAACCCTTGAAAAGCTGACAGGGTTAAATTTTGGAGGACTGCTTTTGAAAAAGCGGATGGCAAGGGCAAGCGAACTCATATTAAACTCCCAAGTGCCGATTAATGAGATTGCCCTGCAAATAGGATATAGTTCATATAATGGGTTTTACAGTGCATTTAAAAAAATGTTTGGGGTAACTCCTTCAAGTTTGAGAGGGGGGTAAACTCTGGATAAATGTTTTGGACAGGTTTTAGATGCGCCGAATATTCCTTGTAAAACAAATAAAGTTATTATATAATTAACTAAATCTATTCATTCAAGATTGGAGCAGGAAATGCTAAACACAAAAAGACCCCTCGCCTCGCTTATTAAATACGGCGGCAGCTACGGGCTTTTGGCGGGGAACCTCTCCGCCGTTATTTTAAGAACTTTAAGGGACTTGGCTGTTCTTGTCGCATTGGCAACCGCTACAAATGCGGTTTTAGAGGGCAGGAATGTTTTGGGCGCACTTGTTTTTACTATAATTGCAATGTTTATAAATTCTCCCATTGTCGCATTTCAAAATTATATTCGCAATAAATATCATTTAAATTTTATGAAAAAGTTAAAATCAAATTTGGCACTGAATATTTCTGGCGTGCCCCTTTCGTACATTGATGAGCAAGACTCGGGTGAGCTGATTTCCACTTATTCCGCCGACACGGAAATTGTGCTAAACTGGATTTTTCGAGATTTATTCGGACTTGTCGGAATAGTCCTGTATCTTTTAGGGGTGTTTGTGTATTCTATGATGCAAAATGCTTTACTGACAGTCATAGTTTTCCCGGTTATTTTGGTTATTGCCCCGCTTTTCTCGGGCTTATACAAAAAAATGACGGAGGCAACCCGTGTGCAAAGGGAAAGCGCCGCCGCCACTCTTGTGAAAATGCAGGAGGTTTTAAATGACCCCGAATTTGTTAAAACCTACATATTGGAGGATGAAATGAACAGGCGAATGCTTGGCGCACTTACACAGCGAAACCACGCCGAGAAACAAAG
>CAZNYY010000297.1:0-3582 GCA_964577335.1 uncultured Oscillospiraceae bacterium
GCATAATGTTTATAATTACATGGCGGCAATTGCCGCCGTTTCAGGGATTGTTGACACCGACAGTATTCGTGCGGTGGCAAATAATTTTGGCGGGGTGGAACATAGAATTGAATTTGTCAGAGAGGTTGACGGTGTACGTTTTTATAACGACTCTATCGCATCAAGCCCCACAAGGGCAAGGGCGGGTCTGTACTCCTTTGACAAAAAGGTTATTTTAATTGCCGGCGGGTATGACAAAAACCTGTCATTTGACATTTTGGGGCAGGACATAAAGGAAAGGGTAAAAAGACTGTACCTTGTGGGCGCCACCGCCCAGGCAATAAAGGACGCTGTTTTAAAGGCGTGTGACAACAAGAAAATTATATCGATTATTATTTATCCAACCCTTGAGGTTGCGGTTAAAGAGGCATATATGGCGGCATCGGCTGGGGATATTGTTATTTTGTCACCCGCCTGTGCAAGCTTTGATATGTATAAAAACTTTGAGGAGCGAGGCAACAGGTTTAAAGAAATAGTCAAAGGGCTTTAAAAGAACGGAGTTTGTAATGGTTGTACTTGATATATTAAAAGAGCTTTGTACGGCGCCCGGTGTTTCCGGCAGGGAAGAGCCGACCGGCGAAGTCTTTCGTGAACTTATTTTGCCCCATTGCGGCGAAATAAAAGGGGATGCGCTTGGAAACCTTTGGGGAGCAAAAGCGGCAGGTGGCGAAAAAAGCATTGTAATAGAAGCGCATGGCGACAAAATTGGGCTTATAGTTTCTCATATCATGGACGAAGGCTTTGTTTTGTTTGCGCCCGTGGGCGGGTTTGACCCTAAGGTTTTATCCGCTTGCGCAGTTAAAATATACGGCAAAAAAATTATAGAGGGTGTAATTTGCGCTCTCCCTCCGCATATAAAAAATAAGGATGACAAAAAGGTAACTCCTATAGACAAAATGTGTATTGACACGGGTTTTTCCAAAGATGATTTGGAGGGGCTGGTGTCCGTCGGGGATGTAATTGAAATAAGTGCCGAGTTTACACGACTTGGCGGTGAATTTGCGGCCGCTCCCGCTTGTGATGACCGTGCGGGGCTTGCATCTCTTGTAAAATGCATGGAAATTTTGGATGGGGAAGCGCATAATACGGATGTTTATGCACTTATGTCCTCGGGTGAAGAAATAGGGCTTAGGGGTGCGCCCGGTGCGGTTTACAAAATAAACCCTTCGGCTTATATATGTGTTGACGTGTGCCACGGCAAAACACCCGATGCGTCCGAGAACACTTTTTCGGCGGGCGGCGGTGTTGTAATAACCGTGGGGCCGAATATTACAAGAAGTCTTTCAAACAAACTTATTTCTCTTGCAAAAAAAGCGGAGATACCCTATCAAATAGATGTAGATTCAGGAAATACAGGTACCAATGCATGGGCGGTACAGGTTGTGCGGAGGGGTATCCCCACGGCGCTTTTGTCCATACCGCTTAGGTACATGCATTCAGGTTATGAGGTTGTCTGCGGCGAGGACATTTTAAGCTGCGCATGGCTGATGGCAGAGTTTATAAAAGAGTTTTAGCACTGGAGAGGCAGGATGGATATGCTAAAGGATTTGTGTGCCGCCTCGGGGGTTTCGGGCGGTGAGGATGAAATACGGGAGGTCATAAAAAATAAGCTTGCAGGCTTTGACACATATGTTGATGCCATGGGTAACCTTTTGACAGAAAGCGGCGGTCGTGGCAAGAGAATAATGTTTGCGGCGCATATGGATGAGGTTGGGCTTATAATTTCCGGTATTGATGATAACGGGTTTTTAAGGTTTAAAACCGTGGGTGGTATTAATACCGCAGTTTTAACAGGCAAAAAAGTGTATATAGGCGAGAACAAGGTTCCGGGAATTATCGGTTTTCGTGCGGTGCATTTGCAGGAGAAGGACGAGCGTGACCGGGAACTTTTGGATAAGAATTTGTATATCGACATCGGCGCTACAACCCGTGAAGAGGCGGAGGTTGCTGTAAATTTAGGTGACTACGCTGTTTTTGATTTTCGGTTTATGGAATTTGGGGATAGGCTGTTTTGCGCAAAAGCACTTGACGACCGTGCGGGATGCGCCATTATGCTTGATATTTTGGGCAAGCATAAATCAAAAAACCTGTGCATGGCATTTACCGCGCAGGAGGAAACGGGAACCCGTGGCGCACAGGCGGCGGCCGAGTATTTTAAGCCCGACATTGCAGTGGTTATAGAAACTACTATTTGTGCGGACACTTTTCCCGTGCCTGCTCATATGTCGGCAACTTTTCTGGGGGCAGGCCCTGTTGTAACGTTTATGGACAGAACCTCGACCCCTGACAGAGAAGTGATGGACAGTATTATAGAAACCGCTAAAAAACACAATATTCCCTGGCAGTTTAAGCGCACCACAATGGGTGGGACGGATGCGGGGGTTATTTCCCGTGCGGCGGAAGGTGTTCCTACGGCTATAATAGCCCTGCCGTGCAGAAATTTGCATTCGCCTTCAACCGTTATTAGTTTGGATGATTATGAGAACACGGCAAAACTGCTTGGAAAATGGCTTGATGAAGTATACAAATAAGAAAGGCTGCGGTCGAAACGGCGATGCGCACAATTTCCACTATACGCCTTGTCTGCCCATGGGCAAGGATATAAGTATTTTATTGCTATCTGTGGGCAGAAAGGCTATGGAAATTATTATGGATTTATTTGAGAAAATTTGCCTTTGCCCGTCACCTGCGGGAGGGGAACAGGATATTATAAGTCTTATAAGCGAAGAAATTGAGGATGTCGGCATGGAAATAAATGCAGACAGCCACAAAAATCTTATAGTGAAAAAAATGGGTGAGGGAAAACCCATAATTGTTATGGCTCCTCTTGATACGCCATGTCTTTATATCACGCATATTGATGAGAACGGTTTTTTAAGGTTTAACACGGCAGGGGATATTGATAAAAAGCTTTTGCCGGGGCGCACAGTAGGGCTTAAAAACGGTGTTTGCGGTCTTATTTCGGTTGAAAAGGATAAGGAAGACCCTGCGGATATGTTTATTGATATAGGCGCAAAATCCGCCGATGAGGCGAAGGCTTCGGTAAGTGACTATGCCGTTATAAAACCCGACTTTTTTGAGGCGGGGTCGTTTGCGTATGCTCCTTTTATAGGAAAGCGTGCTGCACTTTATGCGGCGCTTTTGGCTGCTAAAAGTCTTACCACAAGAAGCGTGTACTTTGTATTTGCATCAAAAACCTCAATTTCCCAAACTTCCCCTTCTTTTTTGAAAAAGATAGGTGAGGAATGTGAAATGCTGATATCAATAGAACAAAGCTGTGCAAATGATTTTCCCGGGCAGGAATACACATCGCTGAAAGCCGGCGGTGGTCCTGCACTTCGCATGAAGGACGGGGGGATGATGGCAAGCGCCGCCGCTGTTTCATTTTTACAGCGGGGGGCAGGGGATATAGCCCTGCAAAGAGAGGTGGCGCTGGACACGGGCATTGCTGCCGCCGCTCAAAAGGCTTACGGCGGGATATGGGCGGCCTCTTTAGGGATACCCACAAGATACCGGGGCAATTTAAACGAGGCTGTTTGCTTG
>CAZNYY010000298.1:0-3566 GCA_964577335.1 uncultured Oscillospiraceae bacterium
AGCCGCCTGGTCACCATCGGTTCTACCTCATCAAGCTTATCCCCCATCACATGGAAGATATGTGCTAAAAGGCTTGCCGTTTCCGCCGAAAAAAGGTCTATCCCCCAAATGCCCGACGGCGGCAAAACAAAATGTTCCCCATACAAATAGAGATGAGCAGGCACAACCCATGTACTCTCCTCACATATAAGCCATATTCCGTCTATTATATCATCTATAAATCTTCCCCTGTTTTCTACACACTCCGCTAAAAAAAGAGAGCCTAAGACATTTCTGCGTTTAAAAAACGGTTTGGAATGTATTTCCCTGTCCCCCGTTCTGTCAAACTCAAGATAATAGCTTGCCCGAAGTACCGGCCACTCAAAACCCAAAAGCTGCTCCGCCCCGTCTAATATGTTTCGCCTAAGACCCGTGTCAAGTCCCTCCCAAAAACCTCGGTCACAAATTTTGGGTATGGGTTCAACTTCCTTATGGGAAAGCCATACATCCCCGCCCCCGTCATAATGTTCCTTTAAAATTTTCATATAGAGCTCCTTTCTGTTCCCTCTCCAAAAAATTTATAAATTCTTCGGCGGGCATGGGCTGTGCAAAGAAAAAGCCTTGCGCAATATCACAGCCTATATCCCGCAAAAACTCTGCCAATTCACGGGTTTCAACCCCTTCGGCAACAGTTTCTATATTAAGGCTTTTTGAAACCTGCACCATACTTTCGATTATGCGTTTGGCACGCTCTGTATTGCTCTTATTATTAAAAAAGTCCTGCCCAAACTTTAATACGTCAATATTAATATCCCTTAGCATATTAAGCGAGGAATACCCCGAACCAAAATCGTCCATAGCTATCCTAAACCCAATTTCACTAAGGGCAGATGTAACGCTTGATATAACCTCGGCATTTACAAAAAATGCGCTTTCCGTAATCTCAAGCTCCAAAAGAGCGGGGTTTGCATTGTGCCTGCAAACGATATTCTTTAAACTGCTTATGTAATCAGGGTTGTAAAGATGCAGCCGTGACTGGTTCACAGACAGAATAATCGGTGAAAGTCCTTTATTTTTAATAATTTTTTGCAGGCGGCACACCTCGCCAAACATGAACATATCAATCTCTGTCACAAAACTGTTTTTCTCAAAAACAGGTATAAAGCTGCCCGGCAGCAAAACACCCTTCTTTGGATGCCTCCATCTGACAAGTGCCTCCGCACCGACAGTTTTCCCCGTAATAAAATCCACCTTGGGTTGAAGGAAAACTTCAAACTCACCGTTTTTAAGACCTGCATGCATATCATTTAATATTTCATTTTCTTCGATTATTTTTGCACGGAGGCTCTCATCATAAATCCCAAGCGAGTTTTTATGGCTTCCCTTTGCCTTTGCAAGCACAAGCCTTGCCCTTGAACTCATAGCTTCAACAGATATTTTTTCACAGCCGACAATGTAAATCCCCGCACACACAACCATGTTAAAGCTTCGGTTGTCGGGGAATTTAAAGCAGGTCATGCGCCCGCTTATCGTGAGTACTCTCTCCTCAAGCTCCTGTATGGTTTCAAACTTTAAAATGGTATAGAAAACATCTCCCGAAATGCGCGCGAAAATCTCCTCCGCATGAGTTTCCAAATTTAAGACTGCCTGTATATATTTTAAAATTTCGTCGCCCACCCGATATCCGAAAACATCATTTATAATCTTAAACCTCTCAACATCAAACAAAACAAATGCGTACTCCCCCGAAGCACTTTTCAATAATTCTTCCGCTTTTTTTGAAAAGCTTCGTTTATTGTCCCCGCCCGTCAGAAAATCCTTCTCAAGGGCATCCTTCAAAAATTCGTTTTGCCTTTCAAGCTCTCGGCAGAAAAAGGAATACAGGAACAAAAACCCTAAAAATATGCCGCATATAACTGCAATTAGGAATACCCACCGCCCCCGAAGCCAAACCTGTTTTTGCGCAGCAGTAAACTCGGCCCCCACATTAAAGCCCACATCAGTGTCCCTGTAAACACTCATGGTTAAGTTGCCAAGAACCCCCGTGTCGTTTACGGCAGCATCGTAGCTTTCGTCACCGCTCAAATAAAGGCGTATTCCGTCCGGAGAATTTTGTGCCAGAAGGTTTTCTATTTCTTCTGCCGTCACCTCGGATATAAGCGCAAATCCGCTTTCCTTGTCACCGAAAACCACTGCGGATAAAATTATACCATCTTCCCCTCCTATTGTCTTTTCGCCGCCAACAATCCGAGAAGAATGTTCCGCAAATGATAAAACGGGAGGATTCCCCGCCACATCATAATACTCCCCTTGGGTCGTCACAACCCCCCTGCGACCGTTTTTAAAGAAAAAAGGAGACTCTTCCAAACCCTCAAGGTATATCTTTATATCCCGAGAGTCAAAGCGGTCCGCAATTTTAAAAAGTGCATTTAAATCCTCTTGTGTTTTAATTTCAAGTGTCTCAACAACTGTATTCAAAGAATTGTTTAACATCTTTTCAGCCGTTGGGTGAACAACCTTTGTTAAATTACCCCTCAAAAGCAAATATTGTCATAGAAACCGCCAAAACGAATGCCAATATTAATGCAATAATTAAAAATGTCTTTCTTCGAGTGTCCTTTAATGTGTCAAAGGCATCATAGTTGGGTTTCATGTAAAACTCCTCTATAAAGTAATGTATACAACATTATACCTCTTTCGGCAGCAAATTTCAAGCAAAATAGGCAATTTTCTTCATTTCCGCCGAAGACCGTTTGAATTTATTCAAACTATGAGCGGTATTTAATTTCTCCGCCAAAAACCGTGCAAACAAGGTTTAGATTTTCGTCAAGCACGGTAATGTCCGCATCTGCCCCCACGGCTATTTTGCCCTTATTGAAAGCCCCAACAACCCTCGCCGGATTTTCCGACACCATTTTAACCGCATCCTCAATAGGAATTCCCCATGTCACAACATTTTTAAAGCACTGCAAAACATTAGTGGTGCTGCCCGCAATATTTCCTGCGGCAATTCTTGCAACCCCTTCTTTTACAAAAACCTGCTGTCCGCCCAGAGTGTACTCACCGTCGGGCATACCGGTTGACGAGAGCGAGTCGCTCACAAGCACTATTTTTCCTGCCCCCTTTGCCTTTACAGCTATGCGGACAGCCGCGGGATGAACATGAACACCGTCGCAAATAATCTCGGCCGTCACATCACTGTCAAGTATTGCGCCAACCGCCCCCGGCTGCCTGTGCGCCAGCGGACTCATGGCATTGTACAAATGCGTGGCATGGCGCATCCCGCATTTTATCAGCCTTGTTGTGGTGTCATAATCCGCATCCGTGTGGGCAATTGACAGTGTTATCCCGTACTTGTCTGTTATGTATTTTGTAAACTCCTCCGCACCCTCAAGTTCCGGGGATATACTTATAATTTTAACAAAGCCCTCCCCCGCACGGATAATCCTCTCTGCCGCTTCAATATTCGGGTTCATCAAATACTTTGGATTTTGTGCGCCCTTGTATTTTTCAGAGAAAAAAGGACCCTCGACATGAATTCCGAGTATCCCCGCCCCTACATTGGTTTCTGCCGATTTTTTGACGAC
>CAZNYY010000299.1:0-3554 GCA_964577335.1 uncultured Oscillospiraceae bacterium
GTGCGCCCACGTTTGAAGTCATTATAACAATGGTGTTTCTAAAGTCAACACGCCTGCCCTGGGCATCGGTCAAAATACCGTCCTCAAGTATTTGCAGAAGAATGTTAAACACATCGGGATGTGCCTTTTCAATCTCGTCAAACAGTAAAACCGAATAGGGTCTGCGGCGCACCTTCTCCGTAAGCTGCCCGCCCTCGTCATACCCAACATACCCCGGGGGTGAGCCTACAAGTCTGGACACGGTGTGTTTTTCCATGTACTCGGACATATCAATCCTCACCATTGCATCCTCGTCACCGAAAATAGCCTCGGCAATCGCCTTTGAAAGCTCGGTTTTTCCAACACCCGTAGGTCCTAAGAATATAAAAGAGCCGATGGGTCTTTTCGGGTCACGAAGCCCCACCCTGCCTCGGCGGATTGCTTTGGCGGCGGCGCTTACCGCTTCCTCCTGCCCAACAACACGCCTGTGGAGAACCTGTTCCATATTGCGTAGGCGCTCGCTTTCTTCCTCGGCAAGTCTTTTTACGGGAATTCCCGTCCATATTGCCACTATCGCCGCTATATCATCCGCCCGTATTTCGGAGGAATGAACAGCGGTACTCTTTTTCCAGTCCTCCCGGTTTTTATCAAGCTCCTTTTTAATTTCCTGTTCTTTGTCACGCAGTTTTGCGGCACGCTCAAACTCCTGATTTTTAATGGCTTCGTCCTTTTCGTTTGCCACCGATTCAAGCGCATCCTCAAGCTCCTTCATGTGAGAAGGAGGGGTTAGGCTTTCAAGCCGTGAGCGGGATGCCGCCTCGTCCATCAAATCAATCGCCTTGTCAGGCAGAAAACGGTCGGTTATATATCTGCTGGAAAGTTTCGCCGCCGCCTCAAGCGCCTCATCCGTTATTTTTACGCCGTGGTGCGCCTCGTATTTATCCCTTATACCCTCCAGTATCTGAATGGTTTCTTCAATCGTCGGCTCCCCCACGGTTACAGGCTGAAACCTTCTTGCAAGCGCCGCATCCTTTTCAACATGCTTGCGGTACTCCGTAATGGTGGTGGCGCCTATAACCTGTATCTCGCCCCTTGAAAGGGAGGGTTTTAGTATATTTGATGCATCTATTGCGCCCTCCGCCGCACCCGCACCTATTATGGTGTGCATCTCGTCAATAAAAAGAATTACGTTTTGCGCCCTGATAATTTCCTCCATGGCTTTTTTCAGGCGCTCCTCAAACTCGCCCCTGTACTTTGCGCCCGCAACCATTGCCGACAGGTCAAGGGTAAACACTCGTTTATCCTTTATAACCTCCGGAATATCGCCCGAAACAATGCGCTGGGCAAGCCCTTCGGCTACCGCCGTTTTTCCCACACCCGGCTCCCCTATAAGGCAGGGATTGTTCTTTGTGCGGCGGGAGAGTATTTGTATCACTCTTTCAATTTCACGGTCCCGCCCCACTATAGGGTCAAACCGTCCCTCCCGTGCAAGATCCGTTAAATCCCTGCCGAACTGGTTCAACGTGGGTGTTTGTGTATTTTGGGAAGCGGGCGGCATACCGTGAGGGGAAGGGGATATGGGGTTTTCGTCACCCATTGCCCGCATAAGGTCTGCATAAAAGTTTTGCAGCTGAACCCCCAAATCAACCAAAATACTGAGAGCAACATTTCCGCCTTCCTTAATTATGGCAAGCAGAATATGTTCTGTTCCTATATATTTACTCCTGTTTCTGCCCGCCTCAACAAGACTAAGCTCTAAAATTTTCTTAGTGCGGGGAGTAAATCCCCTAAACTGAACTTCCTTGCCGGGGGACACGTCCAGTATGTCGGCTATACGGTTTTCAACCGCCTCCTCGGTAATGCCGTTTGATTGCAAAAGGCTTGCGGCGACCCCGCTGCCCTCTTTTATCAAACCCAAAAGCAGGTGCTCACTGCCGAGGTAGCTGTGCCCCAGCTCAATTGCGCTTTCCTGCGCCAATTTTAATGCTGTTTTTGCCTTATTCGTAAATCTGCTTTCAAATGCTTCCATATGTTTTTCATCCTTTCTTTATCATTTCGCTTACCATCTTGGCTCTTTTGATATCCCTGTTATCCGCCCCGTCGCATCCAATACTTGCAGGTGCGGTAACTACCATAAGTTCCGTAAGCTTTTTATACTCTATATCTTTGATTATACCCAAATACAGCCCAAGCCGAACATCACTTATCAAATTTATAAGTTCGCCGGAGGATATCATATGTGCGTTTGCCATTACTCCGTACGCTCTCGTTATTTTATCCACAAGTTTTGGGGGGATATTTTGCGAAAGCTGCTCCCTAAGTCCGCATTCTGCCGTTTCGATGGCACTTACAAGCGACACAAATCTTTTTGTTATTTCTTCCTCGTCAAGCCCCAGGGTTATTTGGTTTGAAACCTGAAAAAAGTTGCCCGAGGCGTTACTGCCTTCTCCGAAAAGCCCTCTCACGGTCATCCCCGCCGCCGCCGACTGGGAAAGCAGGCTTTGCACCCCGCCGGAGAGCGCAATCGCAGGCAGGTGGAGCATCGAGGATATTCTCATCCCCGTCCCGGTGTTTGTGGGGCAGCTTGTAAGATAGCCGTATTTTTCATGAAACTGAAACTTCAAATTTTTTGTCAAATAATCGTCCATATCATTTGCAATATTATATGCCTTTTGAGGTTCAAAACCCGCAATTATACATTGAATACGCAGGTGGTCCTCCTCATTTACCATGATTGCCATGGTTTCGTCCCCGTTTACAAAAACCGCACGAGGCAGCCCGCCCCCGATTAGTGCGGGACTTATCAAATGCTTTTCTAAAAGCGACTGTTGCCGAATGTGAGGTATTTTCTCGGTTTCATAAAGCTCAAAGCCGCAGTTTTCCAGTGCATGGTTTGTGGCGGCGATAACCTTTGCGCCTTCCTCCGCATTCATCCCTGTCGGGAAGGGGAAACCTTCAATATTTCGGGCAAGTCTTACACGGGTGCTGACCACTACCGCATCATTCGAACCCGCTTCGTTATACCAGCTCATTTTCCCCCTCCTTTTTCTTTATTTCGTCACGCAAAGCCGCCGCCTGCTCATATTCCTCTTTTTCTACCGCCTCGGCAAGCTTTTGGCGAAGCACATCAAGCTCGCTCGGTGCCTGTACGGGTTTAACATGGGTTGCCGGGGTTTTTCCCGTATGCGCCAAAGCGCCGTGAACCTTTTTAAAAATGGGTTCAATATACTCCGAAAAATGGTTATAGCACTCCCCGCAACCCAAGCGTTTAATCCTTTTATAATTTTCATACGTCATACCGCAGCCGGGGCAGGCGGCGTGTGCGGGCGGTTGTGTACCCGGGAAAAGCAAATCCATAAAAATACTGTTTGAACCAAGATACCCCATTTGTGCGGCGCAAGCGGCACAAACATCAAGCTGTCGCTTTTCACCGTTTAAAACCTGAGAAAGATGAAAGTTTGCAGTGTTTGCCTTACATTTTTCACATAACATTTTTAACATCTCCTTTTAAACCAACGGATTATAACGTTAATCCGTCAAAGCCCTTAAAATCATATTCTTTAAAATTGTTGCCC
>CAZNYY010000300.1:0-3524 GCA_964577335.1 uncultured Oscillospiraceae bacterium
TCTAAGAACTTCCAAGCCCGCTATTTTACCGGCATCTTTTGTTGCCTGCCTTTGAGCATCGGAAAAATATGCGGGAACGGTTATAACCGCCTGCGTTACCGTCTCCCCAAGATAGCTTTCCGCATCAGCCTTCAGTTTTTGCAAAACCATTGCCGAAATTTCCGGAGGGGTATAGCTCTTATCATCAATAGCAATCTTTTTATCGCTTCCCATATCCCTTTTAATTGAGCTTATGGTGTGGTCGGGGTTGGTAACAGCCTGCCTTTTTGCAACCTGACCTACAAGGCGCTCCCCCGTTTTTGCAAAACCCACAACCGATGGGGTTGTTCTGCCGCCCTCTGCATTTGCAATTACCGTGGGTTCTCCACCCTCCATCACCGCAACACATGAATTTGTTGTTCCAAGGTCAATCCCTATAACCTTTGCCATATATACATCATCCTTTCTTTATTCTAATTTGTCACTCCAACCATGCTGTAACGAATAACTTTGTCGTTCATTTTATAGCCCTTTTGAAATTCCTCAACAATAGTGCCTGGCTTTTCGCCCTCTTTCTCTATATTCATAACCGCATTGTGCAGTTCGGGGTTAAACTCCTCACCGACTGCGGGAATTTCTTCAACACCAAGTCCCTTAAATATTTCCCCAAGCTGTTTTATTATCATTTCAATACCCTGTTTTATATTGTCATCCGCACCCGCCTCACAAATGGCGGTATATGCCCTGTCAACATTGTCTGCCAAAGCCAAAAACTCCGTCGCACACGCCGCACGCCCGTCATTAAAAAGGCTTTCCTTTTCCTTCACCGTCCTTTTTTTATAGTTGTCAAACTCCGCCGAAAGCCTAAGTAGCCTCTCACTTATTTCATCGGCACTCTCTGCCTTTTTTCTAAGTTCGTCAAACTCGTCCGGCATCTCTTCCTCTACTGTTTCCTCAAGAACCTCTTCTTTATTTGTCTTGCTTTCCTCCATCAGCCTTCCCTTCCCTTCTTATAATATTTATTCCCCAGCAAGTCTGCGGATTAAGTTGTTTAAGCTGTCTGTTATAATATCAAGCGACGATATAACCCTTGCATAATCCATCCTGGTAGGACCTATTATTCCTATACTTCCTTTAAGTCCTCCGGCGGAGGCATAGTTTGATATTACAACACTGCAACCTTTAAGCGCCTCGTAATCATTTTCGTTTCCGATAGTAATATTCATACTGTTATTATCATCCGCTTGGCTTACTATGTTATATATATTTTCCCTGTTGTCGATAAAGCTTATAAATTCCCGTGCCCGCTCCAAATCCTTATACTCGGGATGATTGAATATATTCACAATCCCGCCCGTGTGTATACCTTTTTTGGCGCTTGGCGAAAAGCAGCTAAGCAAAAACCTCATAACAAAATTTAAAAGCTGAGGATACCCGGCAGATGCCTCCACAAGTTCTCTTTGCCCCTCTGCACTCAAATCATAGGGTGAAATCCCCGTCAAAACACGTGAAATCTCCGCCGAGAAATTCTCCACAAATTCTACCGGTATCACTTCCGAAAACTCTGCCGACGCCCTTCTCTCCTCACCAAAGCTTGTGCCAAGCTCGACCATCACCGTATTTTCACCCTCCGCACTGACCCGTATATTTTTAATGGTTGCGGGCATGGGTCTTGGTGCGACGGCTATTACTGTATAATTTGTAAGCCGGCTTATAATATCGGAAACCTCGTCCGCCAGCTCATCAAACTCCCTTATTTGAATTTCAAGCGCATTTTTAAGCTTTGCCATTTCGGACGCCGACAAACTGTAAGTCCTCATAAGCCTGTTTACATAAAAACGATAACCCATACTTGAGGGTATTCGCCCCGCAGAAGTATGCGGCTTATCAAGAAACCCCATTTCCTCCAGATCCGCCATCTCGTTTCGTATTGTTGCGGAGCTTAAATTAAGCCCGTGCTTTTTCGCAATGGTTCTTGACCCGATAGGCTCTGCGGTTTTAATATAATCATCCACTATCGCTTGCAGTATCCTCTTTTTTCTGTCACACATTTCCACGGTATTCACCTCCGCTTCATTATGTTAGCACTCCTATCACTCGAGTGCTAACACTACTTATAAGATACCATCTTATGCACGAATTGTCAAGAGTAATTTGTCAATAAACAGTAATTTTTTCGGAATTTAATTATATAGAAAGAGTGTTACAGCAAATTTCTTTTGGAATGCCTTGTTTTTTTGTGACTTAATCACTGATAAAACCCTTAAAAAGGGTATAATAAAGACATATAAAATTTAAAGGAGTTTGATTTTTATGAGCGCTATTAACATAACCCGTGAAAATTTTGATAATGAGGTAATGAAGTCTGACAAAACTGTACTGCTTGATTTTTGGGCACCGTGGTGCGGACCATGTCGAATGGTTTCACCAATTTTAGATGAAATTGCATCGGAAAACCCCGATGCGAAGGTGGGCAAAATTAATGTTGACGAGCAGCCCGAACTTGCATCGGCGTTTAAAGTTATGAGTATCCCAACGCTTGTGGTTATTAAAGACGGAAAAGTTGCCGAAACCTCCGTAGGCGCAAAGCCAAAGGCAGCAATACTGAGTATGCTTAAATAGACCATATCATGTAGGCTACATCATGCGGCGAAGCGGCAAACGGTCCCTCACCCTTACACTGCCCCTTGAAAGTTCAACAATCCCCTGCTTTTCAAAGGTTTTTAGCATCCGGGAAACAACCTCCCTTGCACTGCCTATGTATTTTGCTATTTGTTCATGGGTAAGCAGTATTTCACCCCCGTTTTTTGCCGCTTCGTCAAGTAAAAACACCGCCATGCGTTTTTCCAGGCTCATGAAAAGGATTTGTTCCATCGCCCACATAACATCCGAAAACCTTTCACTTAAAATTTTGTATGAAAAGTTTTCGACATAGATGTTTTGATTGCACAATTTTTGGAATGTGGGAACACCCAGCAAAAATATTTCGGCCTCTTCCTCGCAGTCAATAAAAACATCAAAAGTAATCCTTTTTATAACGCAAGATGCCGACAAAACGCAGATATCACCCTCACCCAAGCGAAACAGGGTAACCTCTTTACCTTCCTCGGACAGAATGTATGCACGAAGCTCTCCGCTTTTTACAATAATTGTTCCTACGCAGTCATTTTCAACGCTGTGAATGTTCTGTCCCTTTTTATAACTGACGTTTGACGTGTTGGAAATAACCATTTCCCTCTCATCCAAAGACAAATGTTCCCAAAAACTTAAACTTTGACTTAATTTTAATATATCATTTTTTTGCGAAAGCATATTCTCACCCCATACCATTATATAGAATTATTTTCATAAAATCAATACAATATTACATTCATGAAGAAAGGCTATGAGAAAAATGAAAACTTTAATCGTGGGAGGAGTGGCAGGCGGTGCCACCGCCGCCGCAAGGCTTAGACGGCTTGACGAGGCGGCAGAAATAATAATGTTTGAGCGAGGGGAGTATATTTATTTCGCCCATTGCGGGCTGCCGTACTATATCGGCGGAG
>CAZNYY010000301.1:0-3480 GCA_964577335.1 uncultured Oscillospiraceae bacterium
TCAGACCCTGCCGAAGATCCTGCATTGATGATGACAAAATCATGCGTTTTTGCAGCTGTTCGCAGAGCCTGTTCAATTAACTCTAGCTTATCTTCTACAATATCAAAGACAGTGACGTCTGCACCCCATTCGATTAGATGTCCTTTGAAAATCGTACTGTTAAATTCAATTAACTCACCGCGTTTTGGATCCTTCTTAGGCTTTACGATTTCATCACCTGTGGGAATAATAGCAACCCGCGGCTTCTTTAAAACTTGCACTTCCAGTATACCGGCAGCCAGCATCGCAGCTTGATCAATCGGACGAATTTGGTGATTGGAAGTGATAATTAGCTCTTTTGAAACAATGTCTTCCCCAATAGCACGTACATGCTGACCCGGTCCCACGGAATGTATGATCACAGCATCCCCTGAATCTGTATAATTCACTTTCTCAATCATAATAACGGCATCAAAGTGATCGGGAATCGGATCTCCGGTATCAACGACGATAAAATCCTCGTCTTTCTTTAATTCGATTGGATTCGTCTCTGAAGCGTCATAGGTTTTGTACGCACTGACCGCAATCCCATCCATAGCCGATGCTTGGAAATTCGGATTTGAATTGTGTGCATAAACTGCCTGAGATGTCACACGATGCAGCGCGTCTGTCACATCAATATTTTCTGTTCCAATAAAAAAAGCACACGCATGAAGCCATTTATTCAAAGCATCTATACGTGGGCTATTGTCTAAATATACTTTTCTCAAATCGTCACCTACTTATTATATATACTCTAAAAATTACCAATACCACTAAAGACTATAGAGGCTTCTAGAAACATCCTAACTCACATGCAACAATTTTAATCTTGTATTCCTTTGCTATTTTCCCCAAATCCCTGCTCGGCAAACCGTTTTCCTTGGCAATTGCCCGCAACTTTGCGCAACCAATTCGATTGTCGACCGAATTTTCTTTTAAAAGTTCAACAATTTGCTGCTTGTCCCATTGCGGTTGCAAATGAATCTTCGTCATTGTCTCTGTATTTTCATGCTCCTGATTCATTTCCGTCATCCTGATCCCCTCCTGTAGTCTGAGCATAAAATATATCACCTTATGCTTTAGTTAACATATCATAATTTTAACACGAAAAGCCGCATGTGACAACTGATATACGCGACTATGCCGATGCTAATTATGACATATATGGCTGAGAGTAAAAAGTACATCAATCATTTTATCTGTGCTTTACGTATCTTTACGGAGTACTTTTAAATAATCTTCATAAGCAAAGGTTCTGTTTCTTTTATCCGTGCCGACTTTTTGCAAAATGCCCAAATTTTCAAGTCTTTTAATCATATTGGCTACTGTATTATAGGCTACACCTAACTCCTTTGCAGTCTTACTAACATCAATGATCGGTGTTTTTTCAAGATAATCAAAGAGCCGTAAAAGAGTTTTTGACCTGGTATCATTCTCCAATACTAGCTTCCTGTTTTTGTCATGGAGAGCCGTTAAGAGATCAATACTCTCTATGGAATCCTCAGCCGATTCATAAAGCCCTTGTAAAAAAAATTTTACCCACTGCTCATAGGTTCCTCTTTCCCTAACCTCCATCAGGCGATCATAATACTCCAGGCGGTTTCTTTTGAGAAAATATGAAATATATAGGGTGGGCATATTTAGGATATTTTTTTCTTTCAAAAATAATCCTACTAAGAGTCTTCCTATACGCCCATTACCATCTAAAAATGGATGTATCGTTTCAAATTGATAATGTATGAGCGCTATTTTTATTAGTGAATCGGTTGCATCTACTGAGTTTATGTATTTCTCAAGGTCGCTCATAGCCATTTGCATATCAGCTACATTCGGTGGCACAAACCTTGCAGTTTTAAGCGTGCTGCCCTGTGGCCCTATCCAGTTTTGACTTCTTCTAAATTCACCTAGATTCTTTTCGCTACCACGCATATCCTGCATTAAAACCTGATGAGTTTCAAGGATTAGGCTGTTACATAGCGGTAAAGTTTCAAGCCGTTTCGTCGCAAAATCAGATGCCTTAATATACTTTATAACCTCAGATACATTTTGATTGGTGTTTTCTTCGATATTAGGATCTAAAATATCATCAAGTGTAGCTTGAGTGCCCTCAATCTGTGAGGAAAGAAGTGCCTCTTTGCGAACATACATAGAAACGAAAAGTGGAACGCTTGGAATTCTTGTAGAAATAGCATCAAGCTTTGCAACAGAACTATTAGCCTTTGAAAGCAGTGTGCTAAAACTTTCATCAAAACTTGGTTCCGGTTTCGGCGGTAACGGACTTGGGCAAAAAGACTTATATGTCATCTCGCCACTCAAATCTGATTTATATCCGCCTTGTCTTGTCATAAGACCTCCGCCTTCCATCTGAAATAATACTATTAGTATGCCACGATTATTTCAAAATATCCAGTATCAATTGAAATAAGCGTTTGTTTTTAGCTATATTATTTCAAATTTCAGCCTTAGGGCAGTCCAATTCCTCAGAAATATTATCTTTTATTTCTAATAAATCTCTTCTCGCTATAGGGTTTATTCTTAATTTATGCATAAGTTATATCCCTAAGGTCCGGCGAACTTCATCTTCGGATAACCATTCCTCGCCTGTTACGATTGCCTTTTCTGCTTCCATCAATTTTGATAATAGTTTTATGGTAGCCTGGCTTTTTTGGTACTCTTTTATATCAAGTATTACATATTTGCCCCTACCATTTTTAGTTAAAAAGACAGGCTCACCTATTTCTATATCCCTTAAAACTTCATTGTAGCTTCTTAAATCAGACACCGGTTTTATATTCGGCATAATACCAACTCCTTTGCTGATATTATTGTACACTTATTTTACTTAAAATATAACTGATGATTTGCCAGCAAAATTATTTAAATTCCCGCAGGAATAATCTCATCAATAAATTATTCTTTCTTTGGTTTAGTCGGGTTGCGCTCTTTCAAAATCTCTATCCAGATGATCGCATTAGGATTCTGGAAAGGATGCGCGTATAAATTGAAGACCGGGGCGAATTCTCTCCCTCACATCCGTAACTCTATAATTGCGCATTAAAAAGGAGACTGGGTGAAGCTACCAGTCTCCTTAATTATTTTATGGCAATAATTTTAATGCCTCTAATTCTTTTGCGACATCATCTAAACCAAGTTTAACAAGTGTTTCTTTCGTTGGTGCTCCAGTCTTTTCATCCCAGCCCATTTCTTTGTAGAACATCGACAATCCCAATTGCATATCGTCGCGATCCATCTTAATTGTTCCTTCAGTAAATGGCTTTTTATCAGGATCATTGTCAAAGACCCAATCAGCTATTATATCGTGCTCATTCCTCATGTCAACGGTTCCCATCTGTTTAACGGTCAATGCTCTATGCAATGTGAGGATTCTTTCACCCATAAAATCCAATTCTGCTTCGCTTGTTTCAAATCCTGTTGCCATAGAGTAGAATTTCGATTCCA